>JBIIOU010000236.1:0-2897 GCA_044336815.1 Candidatus Nanopelagicales bacterium
CTGTTAGTAGCAGTGACGGTGAAGGTGTAAGCGGTGCCGTTGGTTAGACCCGTCACCACGATCGGACTAGACGCACCACTTGCTGTGAACCCACCGGGGCTTGACGTCACCGTATAAGAAGTAATGCTCGCACCACCCGTTGACGAGGGGGCAGTGAATGCCACTGAAGCTTGAGCACTACCGGCTGTTGCCACCACACTGGTTGGGGCACCAGGTGCCACGGCGGGGGTAGCTGGCGAGGTAGTAGTACCAGATCCTGTCGCAGGGGCCACTACCAGTGCAGGCACCGAGGTGGGGGTCAGATCTGGTTTAGTTGTGGATACCGGATCTGACATAGCCACCGGCGCGGGGATTCTAGGTCCAGCACCAGAGTCATTTACCGCAACAACTAAGAACGTGTATTTGATATCTGGAGAAAGGCCAGTGAAGAAGGCGGTGCCACCGGCACCTCCACCGATTGTCACCCACTTGCCCCCAGGAATCGCTATCACCGTAATCGACCTAATCGGTGAACTCCCCGTTTCAACAGGAGGCTGGACAGTTACCGATTGCGTGGCCCCCAGGGTCGAAACCTCACCGATCAGTGGAACCCCAGGTGCACCTTGACCAATAACCGGTTTCTGCAACGGCTCTAAAGACACCCATCTGCGCTGGGTCTCAACACTATTTTCACACTCACCAGAATTCACTACCCGAACAGCGCCGGTCGAATTCTTCACACACGTAGTCACAATCGCCCGCACCACATCACCCGCGGCAGCCTTATCGCGAACCCCTTGGCTCACAGCGGGGCCATTAGCGGCCTGCAACCGGGCCAAATTAACCCAATCCTTCTTCTTAAACCTACTTACATCACCACCAGTATTAAGAAGCACCGCATGAGCTAACGTCCGCGCCGAGAAATACCGAACACCTGGCTCCTCAACAGCGATCGCATCCCAACTCTGCGCCATCTCCAACACCAAATCACATGCCCCCCGCACAAGCACCCGATTAGCGCCCGTGGCCAAATTCAAACAAGTCGACAACTGTTGCGCTTCCCTCGCACTCGCCACCTGAGGACCCACCCACATCAACGTCCCAGAAACCATAACCATCGCAACGGAAAAGGCCGCAAACCGAGAAAGACGCAGGCCAAAGCGCGAAGACACCAACCCCAAAACCTTGTCTCCGCTCAACTCCACTCCCCCGCGATAAACCACGCAAAGAAATGTAAGCCGCCCCCAACAAACACCAAACAAAAAGTGCACCTACAGCGCACATTCCAAGTGGTGACAATTCGCCCTTGCAAGAACCTCCTGTGTAATCCATAGATACTGGCCCTAACAACCAAAAAACACCCCTACACTCAAGTCGTGAAGCGGCACCCAAGTGAATGACATACGGGCCTACCCCCGAGTTGTCCTCGTGGTCGAAGACGATCCGATGACGCGAGTTCTCCTCGCTGACATGCTCGAGACGGCCGGATTCGTCGCCCTGATGGCCGCCGACACGGTTTCGGCGCAGCGGTTATTTCGGTCCAGTGACCCAGACGGAGTCATCCTCGATGTCGACCTCGGGCACGGCATCAACGGGTTCGATCTAGCCGACGCCTTCCGAAGGCGTAGCCCGGCCATCGCGATGCTGTTTCTCACTAACATGCCCGACTCACGCTTCGCGGCACGGGCGACTTCGTCCTTACCCGATGGCATCGCCTACCTGCGCAAGGATCAACTCTTCAACAAGGCAATCTTGCTCGATGCGCTAGAGGCAGCACTCTGCGGCGATGTCAAGAATGAGCACCGTCATGACCACTTGGCTGACCGCCCGAACAATGCACTGTCGCGAACACAGGTCGAAGTTATGAATTTGGTAGCCCAGGGCCGATCAAGCAGCGACATTGCGCAGGTACGTGGCACCAATGTCCGAACGGTGCACTACGTCATCGCTCGCTCGCTCGAGCGCATGGGCATTGACCCATCGTCCGAGATCGCAACACGGCAATTGGAGATAACGAGATTCCTGCGGGCCTCCGGTCCGATCGATGTCGTGTCGTAACTAATGAACGGAGCCATCCGCCGGCTAGCAAGCCCAGAAGCTTTGGGCGCGAGCTCACTTACCATCGTATTTGTCATCTACCTAACGGGCTCATCCATCATCTTGGAATTCTCCACGAGTGGAAACGCGTCCCTAGGCCTTGTGATATCGGCTGGCTTAAGCGCAGTAATGTTCGCGCTCCTGTTCCCCTGCTTCGCCTTACTGCGCGGGATCTCTGACACCACCTGGCGCGCCGGCGCCGTTCTTGGCATAGTCGTGCTCGCCAACGCGCTGCGCGCCCTAACGTTCACATCGATCACCGAACGATTCGGGATCATCGACCCCTTCCCGGCGCCGGTAAGGTTTGGGGGCGCGTCTCTACTGACCTTGGCTGGGCTGCTCGTCGTCGGAGAGTTAATTGACCGGCGCCGCCGGTTCCAATCCGCAATAGTCGACCTATCGGCGAGGTTGCAAGAGCTCTCCATTGCGCGCGCCACCTACAACGAACGACTCCAGCATGCGACTTTTGAACTAGAGGCCAATATTCACAGCGTTCTCGATCCGGCACTCTCACTTGCCGCACTTGAGTTTGACCGCGACACCCCTGAACGCTCATCCGTGACGAGCGCGCAGCTCCTCCAGGAGATCTTGCGGGTGAGCGTGCGGCCTACTATCGAAACCCTGAATACACCTATGGGCCTCTCGAGCCCAGCTACCGAAAATCCTCGAAACTCGATGTCGACTAACCCCACTCAGGCAATAAGCCAACAAGGCCACCGGCCCGACATCGACATCGTCGACTCGATTCGGCCAGCGTTAAGTGTGGTGCCACTGCGCATCATTGGGATACCGATGTTCTTCGCCGTTCTAGGCTTTGTTCG
>JBIIOU010000052.1:0-11420 GCA_044336815.1 Candidatus Nanopelagicales bacterium
TCTTGATATCGGTGGCGATTGAGGTCTTGCGCCAAAGCAAGGTGGGGAGTGACCCGTCCGATTCCCCGGCAATGACCAACCCGGTTGCCGTAATACTTTTTGGGGCAGTAACCGGAGTTACGACGATGGCAGCGAACGCCGGTGGCGCTGCCATGACGATGTATTTGATCCGCATGAGGGTGCCGATGCTGGTTTTCATGGGTACTTCAACCTGGTTTTTCTTCGTCCTAAATATGTCAAAAGTGCCATTTGTTTTGGCACTCGGGCTCATCACCTCGGATTCATTAATCGCAAATTTGTGGTTTGCTCCGCTACTTGGTTTGGGCGCGGTTGCCGGCTACTTCGTATTTCGTCGGATGAGCCCGGTGGTTTTTGTCCGAGTCGCATTGTTCTTAAGTGCGGTAGCTTCGGCTTGGTTAATCATCCATGGGTGACGAAATCCCAGTCGGGAGCGCGTGGCGGTCCGCCCGCGGTTGTGCAAACCCTGCGACGCTACGGTCGTGAGTGCACCAGTTGACACCCCAAGCCCGCGCGCTTGGTGGGTTGTTGCGCCGTTAGCGGCCATCTGGGCCGCCGCATTGGGCTGGGCGATATTCGCCCTGCCGGTGCTCGCCGCTTGGGTCGCTTCGGTGCAATCCACCGCCGACTGGGTGCAGGTATTGCGTACCTCCGGGCTGGTCTGGGTGGTGGGTCACGACGTCCCGGTACAAGTCGAAAGTGCTACGTACTCACTTTTGCCGTGGGGACTTCTAGTTATCCCGGTGTACTTACTTATTCACGCCGGACGTTGGGCCGGGCGGGCAGCTCGAGTCGATACCGTTCGAGATTGGCTCTTGGTCGCCGGTGGTGGTGCGGTGATCTACACCTTGATTGTTACGGTGGTAAGTTTCCTCGCGCGAGTTCCGGGTGCCCGCACCTCTACAAAGTACGCACTGCTAGCAGCATTGGCGATCGCCGTGCTTTCCTTGTCGTGGGGAGTATTACGCGGTTCGTCGATGCGCTCGGTGATCATTGGTGCAATACCGAGTGATATTCGCGTGGTCATTCGGGGTGCTGTCATTGGAATCGCAACACTAATTGCAATAGGTGCTGCCCTAGTGTCGTTGTCACTTATCCTGCACTTCGGTGAGGTAATTCGAATTCAGCAATTCCTTGACCCAGGGCCACTTGGTGGAATCGCGCTACTTCTCCTAGGTATTGGATACATTCCCGTTGCGGCAATGTGGGCTGTCAGCTATTGCCTTGGGGCAGGGGTGACAATCGGTGGTGGGGTTTCACTCAGCCCCTTCATCGCCGTGTCGGCGCCGGTGGAGCTTCCTCCATTTCCGCTGTTGGCGGCCTTGCCACAAGATGTTGGCTTGGTGGCATGGGCGCTCCCCGCGATTGGCGTTGTAGCCGGAGCCTTAATCGCGATCTCGGTTGCCCGTGGGATTTTCCCACTCGGCCGTCGGGTTGTGCTCGCCGCCGGGGCATGTGTGCTGTCGGCCATCGGCGTTTATCTCCTACTCTTTATGTCTAGCGGCTCACTTGGCACCATGAACTTGGCGCAACTTGGGCCAAGGCCAGCACTTGGTGGCGCAATTGCCCTGGCTTTAATGCTGATTGGCGCAATTCCAACCACATTGCTTTTTGGCATACGCTCAAGGAAGACCATGCTTGCCCCGGACCCTGCAGAAAGTGAAGTAGATGAGCTCCCCGATACCGTCGAATGATCAAGGGCCGCCGGACTTACCAAAGGCGCAGGTGGGATTGGCGCTTTCGTGGGCGCTGCAGAAACTAAGAAGTAATTTCACCGGTTTTGTAGCCTTGGCGGCGGTGGTCGCGGTGATTCAAGTGGCCCAGCAACTGGCGGCACAACCGCTAAATAACATCTTGGTTGATTGTCTGAACCCCCAAAGTCCAGGCCAGATCAATGCCTGCTCGGTAGCTATCTCAGACGGAGCCTTCAGCGGGGTTTCACTATTAGTGGTATTCACAATTTTGGCGTTCCTGGCGACTATCGGGGTTTATCGTGCCGGGATCAGGGCCACACAAGGGCAGCCTCCGAGTTTCGCGGAGATGTTTACCAGCGAGAATCTCGGCAAGTATCTGCTTTTCACTCTCGCCTATATCGGCTTGTCGTTACTGGGTTTCATTGCTTGCCTCGTGCCGGGCTTCTTGGTGCTTTTCTTCTTACAACTAGGCCCGTTCTATGTGCTTGACAAGGGCTACGGTGTGCGCCAGGCGATCAAGGCAAGTGCACGAGCCATGAGCAGAAATCTGGTCCCGGGCCTTGTCATGACTTTATTGAGTACCTTGGTACTCATAGTTGGTGGCATGTTCTACGGGATTTTAACGCTAGTAACACTTCCATTCTCGACCTTGTTCATGGCACATATGTATCGGCAATTTAATGGCGAGGTAGTTCGCTAAGATTGGCCATATGACCCCCCGAATTGTCGTCCTTGCCTCGGGGTCAGGCACCTTGCTACAAGCGCTCCTCGATTCAGACCTCCGCCCTTTTATAGTGGCGGTCGGCACCGATCGTGGCGAGGCGGGTGCACTCGGCCGAGCGGTTAGCCGCGGGGTTTCAACATTTGTGGTTGATCCAGCTGCCTTTGCAAATCGAGCAGAGTGGGACGAGGCACTGCAGGAAGCAGTTTCTTCGCAGGATCCAGATTTAATACTAAGTGCCGGATTCATGAAGATTTTGTGCCCTGAATTTGTGGCTGCTTTCGCCGGGCGCCTAATAAATACCCACCCGGCGTTATTGCCCCAGTTCCCCGGTGCGCATGCGGTGCGTGATTCCCTAGCGGCGGGTGTGCGCGAGACGGGATGTACCGTGCACTACATAGACGAAGGGGTCGACACCGGCCCGATCATCGCGCAGGTGAAGGTAGAGATTTTTCCGGGTGACGATGAGGCCACCTTGCACGAGCGCATCAAAGTCGCGGAGCGATCTTTATTGATTGCCGTCATCACCGAACTGATCGGAGCCGAAAAATGAGCGGGCAATCCAAACGAGTAATTCGCCGGGCACTGATATCGGTATATGACAAAACTGGCCTGGAGGATCTCGCCCGGGGGCTGTGTGCAAGTGGTATCGAAATTGTGTCAACAGGATCAACGGCCAAAGTTATAGCTGCAGCCGGATGCCCTGTAACTCTGGTTGGTGACGTAACCGGGTTTCCGGAGTGCCTTGATGGCCGCGTAAAAACTCTGCACCCGAGTATCCACGGCGGCCTACTTGCGGATTTGCGCCGAGAGTCGCATCGCGATGAGTTATCCGCACTTGGCATTGAGCCATTTGAGTTAGTGATCGTTAATTTGTACCCATTTAATGAAACTGTCGCATCCGGTGCCAGCGTCGACGAGTGCGTTGAGCAGATTGATATTGGCGGCCCGGCCATGGTTCGTGCATCAGCGAAGAACTATGCGAATGTCGCCGTCGTTGTATCACCGGCGAGGTACGAGAATGTTCTCAGCGCGGTAGCCGGTGGTGGCTTTACCCTCGAGGAGCGGGCAAGCTTGGCCACCGAGGCTTTTGCCCATACCGCCTCCTACGACATCGCGGTGGCTTCTTGGTTAAGTAGTGCGGTCGCGCCTTCGGCCGAAGGGTTTGCTGAATGGGCGGGCTCATCTTGGTCGATGGGTGAGGTGCTGCGCTACGGCGAGAATCCGCACCAGCAGGCGGCGGTTTATCAATCACATCGCCACGAGCCGGGTCTAGCGAATGCAAAGCAGTTACAAGGCAAGCAAATGTCTTACAACAACTTTGTTGACGCTGATGCCGCTCGGCGCGCGGCATTCGACCATCTCGAGCCGGCAATTGCCATCATTAAGCATGCAAATCCTTGCGGTATTGCAATCGGTACTGACATTGCGGATGCATATATAAAGGCATTCGCCACGGACCCGATTTCAGCTTTCGGCGGGGTAGTGGCGGCTAATCGCACGGTGACCGTCGAATTAGCGGCAGCCCTAGGTGATGTCTTCACCGAGGTGATCGTGGCTCCTGATTATGAGCAGGCCGCTTTAGAGTTATTTGCCGCCAAGAAGAATCTAAGGGTGCTGCAGGTCGCCGGCCCGCACCCCGGGCGCCACTACGAAACCCGCTCGATCAGCGGGGGTTTATTGGTGCAATCCGCTGATGATCTGACCGCCCCTGGTGATGACCCCAATAATTGGCGGCTTGCTTGCGGGTCACCAGTAGCCGCGGAGACACTTCGAGATCTTGCGTTTGCGTGGCGCTCGGTTAGATCGGTGAAATCCAATGCCATCTTGCTGGCCGCCGGCGGGGCAGCGGTGGGGATCGGAATGGGCCAGGTTAATCGGGTTGACTCCGCCCGTCTTGCCGTTGATCGTGCCGGTGACCGGGTAAAGGGTTCTGTTGCTGCATCGGATGCATTCTTCCCTTTTGCTGACGGGCTGCAGGTGTTAATAGATGCCGGTATCAGCGCAGTTGTGCAACCGGGAGGGTCGGTGCGTGATGACGAAGTGATTGCTGCTGCGCAAGCAGCGGGTATCACGATGTACTTCACCGACACTCGTCACTTCTTTCACTGATGGCCACCCGGAGATGGATTCCGTTGGTCAGCGCCTTTACGGCCGGGATTTTCATCGCACTTCAAGGACGCCTCAATGGTGGTTTATCAATGTCAATAGGCAACGGATTTGAGGCGGCTCTCATAAATTTTGGTTCGGGCCTGGTCATACTTGTGTTTATAGTCTTGTTGGTGCCATCGGTCCGAAGGGGAGTGGTGCGCATCCCTGCGGCCATTCGCGATGGTGAGCTTAATCGCTGGCAAATACTCGGCGGCTTAATAGGCGGTGCTTTCATAGGGGTGCAAAGTATCGCGATCCCAATTGTTGGGGTCGCGGTGTTCACCGTGGCTGTGGTCGCTGGGCAAAGTACTAATTCGCTTTTTGTTGACAAAGTTGGCCTTGGCCCGGCGGGTAAGCAACCGATCACCTGGAACCGAGCAATTTCAGCCCTGCTGGCAGTAGTTGCAGTGGGGGTGGCAGTTTCCGACCGTTTCACTTCCGGGGGCGCCTCCTTAATCGTGGTAGCGGTTACCTTCGTTGGCGGTTTAGGACTTGCGGTGCAACAGGCGATAAATGGTCGGGTGAGCAATGCTGCACGAAATCCAATCTCTGCGACGTTCTATAACTTCTTTTTCGGTACGGCGATACTTGTTTTCGCCTTTGCGGGGGCTTGGGCAGTTACTGACACCGACGCGAAAGTAATCGGCGGTGCCCCTTGGTGGCTGTTCATAGGTGGAGCCCTTGGTATCACTTTTATCACCATCGCCGCATGGGCCGTGCCAAAGATCGGGGTTTTGATTTTCGCCCTGATCTCAATTTCCGGTCAACTCGTCGGTGCCCTTGTTATCGATGTGGTAGCTCCAACCGCCGCCACCAATTTCGGCTGGCACCTGATCGCGGGAGTTTTAATTGCCTTCCTCGCGGTCGCACTTGGCGCACGCGGCCGGCTGCGCGCCAGCTGACGCCCATAATGAGAGACTGGGGCCATGACCGCAACCGTGCTCGATGGCAAAGCCACTGCTGCCCAAGTCAAGGCTGAACTGAAGGTTCGCGTTGATGCACTCAAAATTAATGGGATTTTCCCTGGTCTTGGCACGGTGCTGGTTGGTTCTGATCCTGGAAGCCAAGCCTATGTTGGCGGCAAGCATCGAGACTGCGCCGAAGTCGGCATCGCGTCTATCCGAGTTGATTTACCCGCTAATGCTAGCCAACTAGAAGTAGAAGCAGAAGTCGCGAGATTGAATGCTGATCCAGCAGTGACCGGCTACATCATTCAACTGCCACTGCCAAAGCACCTTGATGAATATCGGGTACTAGAGCTAATGGATCCAGTGAAAGACGCTGACGGTTTGCACCCGGTGAGTTTGGGCCGGCTGGTGCTTGGGATCTCGGCGCCGCTGCCGTGCACCCCGCGTGGCATAGTCGCATTGCTTCGCGCTTATGACGTGCCGATCAATGGGGCACATGTAGTGGTGGTTGGGCGCGGAATTACGGTAGGACGCCCTTTGGGCTTACTACTAACCCGTCGCAGCGAGAATGCAACCGTCACCTTGTGTCATACGGGTACCAAAGACCTCTCTAGTTATCTGCGTTCAGCTGACATCGTTGTTGCCGCGGCTGGAGTGCCACATTTGATCACGGCCGATTCCATTAAACCCGGTGCTGCCGTCCTTGACGTTGGGATAACGCGCACTGATGCTGGGTTGGTCGGAGATGTCGCACCGGATGTCTTCGAAGTTGCCGGGTTCGTGGCGCCAATGCCGGGAGGGGTGGGCCCGATGACGAGGGCGATGCTCTTGCAAAATGTGGTTGAGGCGGCGGAAGCAGCTTTGAGATGACCACTGGCAACGATGGTGCAGGGGTGGTGCGGCAATTACCAAGGCGGCGTAAACGGCTTAGTTTTCGACAATGGCCGATATCGGTGGTGCTGTTAGGAGTCGCAATAGCGCTCATTTTGGTTGCAACCGACCACTTCCGTCGCGGTTCGGTGGTACTTGCCGCCAGCGTGGTCCTCGCCACTTTTCTGCGTTTATTGCTAACCAATGATGAGGCCGGATGGCTGGTGGTTCGGTCCAAAAAAACCGATGTCTTGGTCTTGGGGGCTTTAGGTATCGGGCTCGCCATCTTCTGTTTTTGGGTTCCGGCTCCTAACTAATCTGCCCCATGGTCAAGGGCGGAGGTCAAGGAGTCATCACGACCGGCGGTGAGGTATCTTGACATCAAGATAGTCGCCTATACCCCAAGGCGATGTAGGCCACTTTCTTCGAAGGAGCAGGGCGACTATGTCTCGCAGCGGAAAAGTTTCAGTTATTGGTGCAGGTTTCTACGGGTCAACCACCGCACTGCGGTTGGCTGAATATGACATCTTCGAAACGGTCGTGTTGACCGACGTAATTGAGGGCAAGCCCGAGGGCCTCGCTATCGACATAAACCAATCGCGCTGGATTGAAGGCTTCGAGACAAACTTGGTTGGCCAATCCACCGGGCAAAACGGCGAAGGCTATGAGGCAATCGCGGGTTCGGAGATCATCATCATGACCGCTGGCTTGCCCCGCAAGCCCGGAATGAGCCGCATGGATCTAATCGAGACTAACGCGAAGATCATGCGCAGTGTCGCCGAGAATATTGCCAAGCATGCTCCTGGCGCCGTCGTAATCAATGTGGCAAATCCCCTTGATGAGATGACAGCTCTCGCGCAGCTCGTTACCGGCTTCCCCTACCAGCGAGTTATTGGCCAGGCTGGCATGCTCGATACCGCCCGCTTCACCAACTTCGTCGCTGAAAACCTTGGTGTCCCAGTAGCTTCAGTAAAAACTTTGACCCTGGGCTCACACGGCGACACGATGGTGCCGGTGGCGTCGGCATGTTCGGTTGATGGCAAGCCGCTAACCGAATTGTTGTCCGCTGACGAGATCGACGAGTTGGTTACTCGGACCCGCAATGGCGGCGCTGAAATCGTCGCACTTCTTAAGACCGGCTCGGCTTATTACGCACCTTCGGCTGCAGCGGCGCGCATGGCCAAAGCGGTACACGA
Organism: Candidatus Nanopelagicales bacterium; assembly: GCA_044336815.1. Taxonomy (GTDB): domain Bacteria; phylum Actinomycetota; class Actinomycetes; order S36-B12; family S36-B12. The sequence goes on from JBIIOU010000052.1 coordinate 7,559, forward strand.
AGACTCAGGCGTCGTGATGCCGGTCTGTGCCTGGGTTGACGGCGAGTATGGGTTATCCGGTGCCTATCTTGGGGTCGAGGCTGAACTTGGTCGCGAGGGCATTCGTCGAATAGTTGAAACCCCTCTGACGGCAGCAGAGAAAGCGCTCTTGGTTGAGGCCTATGAGGCAGTCAAAGCCAAGCAAGCCGATGTCAAGGATTTTTAGCAAGTACCCAAGTCATTGCACCCATCAAATTATCGCTATATATAGGAGTCACTAGATGAGCAAGATCAAGGTCATTAATCCGGTCGTCGAGCTCGATGGCGATGAAATGACTCGCATCATTTGGCAGTTCATCAAAGATGAATTGATCTTGAAGTATCTAGATGTTGACCTTAAGTACTACGACCTCGGCATGGAGTACCGCGATGCAACTGACGATCAAGTCACCATCGACTCAGCCCATGCCATCCAAAAGTACGGTGTTGGTGTTAAGTGCGCGACGATTACTCCTGACGAGGACAGAGTTGAAGAGTTCGGCCTTAAGAAGATGTGGAAATCCCCCAACGGCACGATTCGCAATATTCTCGGAGGCGTTATATTCCGTGAGCCAATCATCATTTCGAACATTCCACGTTTGGTGCCGGGCTGGACGAAGCCGGTAATCATTGGCCGCCACGCATTCGGAGATCAGTACAAAGCAACCGACTTCAAGGTGCCAACCGCTGGTTCGCTGACGATGACGTTCACCCCGGCTGATGGATCAGCCCCCATGGAGTTCAATGTCTTTGATTTCCCCGGTGCGGGTGTTGCCATGGGGATGTACAACCTGGACGAGAGTATTCGTGATTTTGCGCGCGCGTCACTGCGATATGGACTTAATCGTAAGTACCCGGTTTATCTTTCGACGAAGAACACCATCCTTAAGGCTTATGACGGCCAATTCAAAGATATCTTCGCCGAGGTTTTCGAGTCCGAGTTCAAATCTGAGTTTGATGCTGCGGGTATCACTTATGAACACCGACTAATCGATGACATGGTTGCCGCTGCTATGAAGTGGGAAGGCGGCTACGTTTGGGCCTGCAAGAATTACGACGGAGATGTCCAATCCGACACTCTGGCCCAAGGTTATGGCTCACTTGGTTTGATGACCTCGGTGCTTATGACTCCAGATGGCAAGACGGTTGAAGCCGAAGCTGCACATGGCACAGTTACGCGCCACTTCCGGGAACACCAAAAAGGGAATCCAACCTCTACCAACCCAATCGCCTCGATTTTTGCCTGGACTCAGGGCCTGGCGCACCGAGGCAAATTGGATGCGACCCCCGAGGTCACGGCTTTCGCCCAGACCCTCGAGCGGGTATGCGTGGAAACCGTCGAAGAGGGAAAGATGACAAAAGATTTGGCTATGTTGGTGGGCGCAGATCAGCCTTGGCAGACCACGCAGGACTTCCTAGCCTCGATTGACGAGAACTTGCAGCGGGCGGTTCGTGCCTGACCAAGGTTTATTGCGTAGTCTCATGCCATGAGTGACCTGCTGGTCAATTGCTTGGTGGTGCTCTTCTTCGTCCTTTTGGGCGGGTTTTTTGCGGCGGCCGAACTCGCCTTGGTGTCTTTGCGCGAAAGCCAGATTCAGCGCTTAGGCGCTCAGGGCAGGCGTGGCCGCCGACTCCTCGCACTCGCCGGTGAGCCCAATCGTTATCTTGCGGCCGGCCAGGTAGCCGTTACCTTGGCAGGTTTTATCTCGGCTGGGTTCGGTGCTTCCCAGATCGCACCCTCCTTGGAAGCCGTGTTGATCGAATGGGGGATTTCAGCCTCGTGGGCCGGCCCGATTGCATTTATCTTCGTCACGGTAGTCATCGCCTATATCTCACTGGTCTTGGGTGAGCTGGTGCCAAAGCGAATCGCTTTGCAAAGAGTTGAGAAAGTAGCGTTGTTTGTGGCGGCGCCGGTTGATTTTGTGGCCCTGTTGTTTCGGCCTTTCATCTGGGCGCTTTCAGTTTCTACGAATTTCGTAGTTCGTCTCTTAGGGATTGACCCTCATGGTGCGAAGGAGCAGATCAGCGGCGCCGAATTACGTGATCTAGTTGCCGCACATGAGGATCTAACTGTCGAAGAACGCGAGCTCATAGACGACGTTTTCGCGGCGGGCGATCGTGAACTTCGTGAGGTGATGGTTCCGCGCACCGAAGTTGATTTCATGGACGCGAATATGCCAGTGCAGCAGGCGGTAAAGATGATCCGCGATCAGCCTCATTCACGCTACCCGGTTTCTCGCGATAGCGCAGATGACGTCATCGGATTCGTGCATGTTCGCGATATTCTCGATCCAGATTTGGCCGATAGTCCAATCCGCGTTGGATCATTGATCCGACAAATAACTGCCTTCCCAGGAACGAATGCGGTCCTTAGTACTCTGACAGAAATGCGCAGGCTGCGACAGCACTTGGCTATTGTGGTCGACGAGTATGGCGGTACAGCAGGCATCGTTTCCCTTGAGGATTTAGTCGAAGAACTAATCGGCGATATTAAGGATGAGTACGACGTAATAACCCGTCATGACGAAGTGAAGACCGTGGGTGTTATCACGGTTGACGGCCTGCTCAATCTTGAGGATTTTGCTGATGAAACCGGTCTGCAGTTGCCGGACGGTCCGTACGAAACGGTTGCGGGGTTTTTGATTGCACGTTTAGGGGCATTACCTGAAGTTGGCGCTACGATCGAATCCGAAAATCACGAATTTGAAGTTACCGAACTGGATGGTCGCCGTGTGGCACGGGTTCGAGTGACTCCGATAGCACCATTGCACCTGTCACATGACCACACGCAGGTCAATGAAGCTGGTTTGCAAGAATGACGTCCATGTCGACCCCTCGCAATCAGCGCGTGCTTTCAGGTATTCAGCCCACTGCTGATGCATTCCACCTCGGAAATTACCTAGGCGCGCTGCGGGAGTGGGTGCGTATGCAAGAAACCCATGATTGCTATTACGTGGTGGTTGATCAGCATGCGATCACTGTCGACCATGATCCAGCGCTACTTCGCCAGCGCACCCTGACCTCATTTGCCCAGTTGCTGGCGGTGGGCCTTGACCCGCAGAAGTCAACGGTGTTCGTGCAAAGTCATGTGCCCGAGCACAGCCAACTGGCTTGGGTCCTTGAATGCCAAACGGGTTTTGGTGAGGCAAGCCGCATGACCCAGTTCAAGGATAAGTCGCAAAAGGAGGGCTCCGCTAGATCCACGGTCGGGCTCTTCACTTATCCGATTTTGCAAGCGGCTGATATTTTGATTTACCAAGCAAATTCAGTACCTGTTGGTGAAGATCAACGTCAGCACCTTGAATTAACTCGTGATCTTGCCCAACGTTTTAATGCGACATTCGGTGAGACTCTGACAGTTCCTGAGGCCATGATCGTCAAGGAGACTGCCAAAATTGTTGATTTACAGGACCCAACCGCGAAGATGAGTAAATCCAGCCCGGCAGGCTGCGCTTCACTGCTAGACGACGATGTAGTTTTGACCAAGAAGTTCAAGAGCGCCGTAACCGACTCAGAGCGTGAGATCAGATTTGATCAGGTGAATAAGCCGGGGGTTTCGAACTTACTCACAATCCAACAGGCACTTCGCGGCATGAGCATTTCGGAACTCGAGGCAACATATGAAGGTAAAGGTTATGGTGACCTAAAGAAAGACACCGCCGAAATAGTTGTTGAGTTTGCAAGACCAATTCGTGAACGAGTGGCAACCTTGAACTCCGACCCAGCGCAGCTACTGCAACTCATGGGAGTCGGGGCGCACAAGGCCCGCGCCACCGCTCGCCAGACGTTGACCGCGGTCTACGACCGCGTTGGATTTGTTACGTTGGCGGACTAACGCGAAAGC
>JBIIOU010000237.1:0-2855 GCA_044336815.1 Candidatus Nanopelagicales bacterium
CTGTAACTCCGTAGCGCGACCCCTAAAGGATTTCAACGGCAGGGTCGGCAAGGAAATTCGCCATACTCACTAGAGCTCTCGACCCAAGTGCTCCATCGATAACGCGGTGGTCGAAGGACATCGAAAGTTGCACGATTGGCCGCACCGACACCATGCCGTCAACAACCCATGGCCTATCTAAGATGCGACCGACTGCCAAAATCGCCGATTCACCTGGATTGATGATCGGGGTGCCGCCATCGACACCAAATACACCAACATTGGTTATCGTGATGGTGCCACCGGTGAGATCAGCCGGAGTGCTGCGCCCTGCGCGCGCGGTTTCGATAAGCGTGTGAATACTGCGGGCGAGTTCGGTTAGCTCCATCGCGCCAGCACACTTAACCGATGGTACAAGTAATCCACGCGGTGTGTCAGCCGCAATACCAAGGTGCACATCTTCGTGGGTCACAATGTCTGCGCCCTTGGGGGTCTCTAGCCAGGTTGCATTTATTCTTGGGTACTTCTTAACCGCTTGAATAACAGCAGCCGCCACAATTGTTAAAGGCGTCACCCGTATTCCTTCAAATGCCACGTGGCTACGAAGCCTCGCGACCAACTCAAGGGTGCGAGACACGTCAACTTCGACCCATTCGGTCACATGTGGTGCCGTGAAGGCTGAACGCACCATCGCATCGGCCATTGCTCGCTGCACTCCACGCACCGGTTCACGATCGGCACCGGTGGAAGGTGCCTTTCCCTGATTGGAGGCATGACCATTTGGTGATGACCCCAGAACGTCCTCGCGCGTTATTACTCCACCAACTCCTGTTGGCGTCACCGAACCCAAGGCCACGCCAAGATCCTTGGCAAGCTTGCGAACGAGTGGCTTAGCCCTGGCCGACGTTACGGTTGCGGCTACTTGATCCTGCTGGCCATCAGTCTTGCGCGGCCTACGGCGGATTTCATGATCGACTTTGACTCCATAACCAACCAGTACCGGTTCACGATCCTCAGCTTTAGCGGTCACCAAGATGGTTACGATCGGCGAGCCCACCGGCACAATTTCACCTTCTGGAACATGAAGGGTTTCGATCGACCCGGCATAAGGGCATGGGAGTTCGACAACCGCTTTGGCGGTCTCAATCTCGACAATGATCTGATTAACAGAAACACTATCGCCGGGGCGCACCCGCCACTTGACGATTTCAGCTTCGGTTAAACCCTCACCGACATCGGGTAAATTAAATACTTGCTGATGCTGGTCGGCCATTTCAGTACCTCATCACTCGTTCAGCGGCCTCGATCACGCGATCAAGGTCTGGCAGAAAGTACTCTTCGAGCCGGCTGGCCGGGTATGGCACATCAAAACCAGTAACCCTTATCACCGGGGCCTCAAGGGTATAGAAGCACTTTTCACTAATCCGAGCCGCGATTTCGGCTCCGACGCCGCCACTCATCGAAGCCTCGTGAACTACAACTAGCCGACTTGTTCGTTCCACCGATGACACTAGGGTCTCAAGATCAAGTGGTGATATCGACTGCATATCAACTACCTCGAGTGAGATTTCGGTGCTCGCCACCGCGGCTTCAAGGCAGGTTCGCACCATCGGTCCATAACAGGCCACCGTGACGTCACTTCCGGTGCGCACCACTCTTGCTCGCCATGGATCCGCAACTGCAACTAGATCAAGGGCTGCCAGCGACTCATCAACCTCACCCTTGTCCCAGTAACGGTGCTTCGGCTCGAAGTAAATAACGGGGTCGTTGCAAGCGATCGCCTGTTGGATGGTGAGATAAGCGGCTTGCGGGTCAGCTGGTGTTAGAACTCGCAGGCCAGCCGTGTGTGCGAAGTAGGCCTCGGGGGACTCACTGTGATGTTCGACGGCCCCGATACCACCGCCGTAAGGTATCCGAATCGTGATCGGCATTGCTATCGCACCGGCCATCCGCCGATGGAACTTCGCCACCTGTGAAACAATTTGATCGAAGCCTGGGTACACGAAACCGTCGAACTGAATCTCTAGCACGGGCCGGTAGCCCCGCATTGCCAGACCCACCGCAGTTCCAATTATCCCGCTTTCCGCAAGTGGTGCATCCATCACGCGATGCTCGCCGAAATCCTTTTGTAGGCCATCTGTCACGCGGAAAACACCACCAAGGCGCCCGATGTCCTGACCGAAGAGAATCACTTTCGGGTCACGCTCCATTGCTTTACGCAACCCTGCGTTAATTGCCTTAACCATCGTTAACTCGGGCATTACCTAGCCCACCGAATCCTGGAAGGAGGACAAATACTCCAACATTTCTGACCGCTGCTCATCGATGCGCGCGTGCGGCTCGGCATACACGTCATCAAACATTGATTCAGGACGCGGTGGGACCATCGCACGAACACCGTCACGAATATGTTCGGCTAGCTCTTCACCCTCCTGTTCGATGTGATCGAAAAAGGACCGATCGGCAATACCTTGACGGGCTAGGTAAACCTTCAAACGCTCAATTGGGTCACGTAGCCGCCAGGTCTCGAGCTCACCCGCGAGTCGGTAGCGAGTCGGATCATCCGAAGTTGTATGCGCACCCATCCGATAGGTGTACGCCTCAATCAATGTTGGCCCATTGCCTGTGCGAGCCCGCTCAAGTGCGACCTTCGTCACCGCCATCACCGCAAGGACGTCATTGCCATCGACTTGCACACCGGGGAAGCCAAATCCTGCGGCGCGCTCATAAATCTGAACATTACTTTGGCGATCACGGGGTTGTGAGATCGCCCATTGATTATTTTGGCAGAAGAAAATAACGGGAGCAGAAAAAGAAGCAGCGAAAACAAAGGCCTCGTTGACATCACCTTGCGCCATGGCCCCATCGCCAAAATA
>JBIIOU010000053.1:0-11325 GCA_044336815.1 Candidatus Nanopelagicales bacterium
GCGTGGGTATTCGCACTCCTCGGTTGGGCGCCACCAGGAAGTCTCGAAACTGATGATTTCGCCGATTCGGCAATGCGCTGGATGCTCTTTTTACCGGTTGGTATCCAGTTCATAGTGAGTGGTTTCATGCACACGGTATTCGCCAAGAGCACCGCCAAGAACATCGGTTGGGTTACTAATGGCTTCCAGTATGAAATCGGGTTTGTCTGTTGGGGTATTGGTATCGCCGGATTATTGGCGATGGTCCGTGGGCCCGAAGCCTGGTTAGTGATTAGTGTCCCGGTAATCGTTTTCTTGGTTCTTGCGGGCGTCCAGCATGTGAAGCAGATGGCGGTCGAAAAGAACTTCAAACCCGGTAACTCCCTGATTTTGATTAGTGACTTTGGGCTACCAATTTCGCTCATTGCTTTGCTTTTGGCGGCCGGATCGGGGTAGTAGCCCACGTGGCTGCGTGCGCCCGGGCCCGAAGTCAGGGATACTAGGGCGGTGAGCATTGATTTAGGTATTCCGCTGCCACCTCCCCAGGTACTCGCCCCCCGGCGTAAAACCCGGCAAATCCTGCTGAAACACCCCACCCATCCGGTGGCTGTCGGTGGTGATGCCCCAATCAGCGTGCAGTCAATGTGCACGACCTTGACGGCTGATGTGGATGCCACATTGCAGCAGATAGCTGAACTCACTGCCTCGGGGTGTCAGGTAGTTAGGGTCGCGGTGCCGAGCCAAGACGACGCTGATGCGTTACCTGAGATCGCGCGCAAATCTGGAATCCCGGTCATTGCAGATATTCACTTCCAGCCCAAATATGTTTTTGCCGCACTCGATGCTGGTTGTGCTGGGGTGCGAGTCAACCCCGGCAACATTAAAGCCTTCGATGACAAAGTGGCCGAAATTGCCAGGGCCGCCGGCGACCTTGGCACCCCGATTCGGATCGGAGTCAATGCCGGCTCCCTTGATCCTCGGCTACTGAAGAAGTATGGCAAGGCCACGCCTGAGGCCCTTGTTGAATCTGCACTTTGGGAGGCATCGTTATTTGAGGAGCACGGGTTCGGCGATATCAAGATCTCGGTAAAACATCACGATCCGGTAATCATGGTTGAGGCCTACATCCAGTTATCCGCGCAATGCGACTACCCATTGCACCTTGGGGTAACCGAAGCCGGGCCAACTTTCCAAGGCACCATCAAATCCGCGGTGGCTTTTGGTGCGCTCCTTAGCCGCGGAATCGGCGACACAATTCGCGTTTCACTTTCGGCACCGCCTGTTGACGAAGTGAAAGTCGGAAATCAAATTCTGGAGTCGCTGAATCTTCGCCAACGTGGTTTGGAAATTGTTTCTTGCCCATCATGTGGAAGGGCTCAAGTTGATGTATATACCTTGGCTGAGCAGGTGACCGCGGGACTAGAAGGGTTAGATGTCCCGCTGCGCGTCGCTGTTATGGGTTGCGTTGTTAATGGGCCGGGTGAAGCGCGCGAGGCTGATCTTGGAGTTGCCTCGGGTAATGGCAAAGGCCAGATTTTCGTGCGCGGTGAAGTAATTAAGACTGTCCCTGAAGCCCAGATCGTCGAAACCTTGATCGAGGAAGCCCTTAAGTTGGCTGAACAGATGGGTGATGTGTCCGGGGACCCAATCGTTATTACGGCATAACTGGCTAGTCACATGACAATCGACAACGTAATGACCGGGATAGTGCGGGGCGTTGGGTCAAGTGATCTTGCCCAGGTGCAAACTCTGCTCGCTCAAAGTCCCGCGGTGAATTGCTTTGTCGACGCTCGAGTTCAAATTGCTGGTACTGATCCATGGCGCCTCGGCGGTGACCTCTGGGGTTACTTCACCGCGGATCGCTTGCATTCCATGGTCTATGTTGGCGCAAACCTAGTTCCGATTGCTACTACGTCCGCGTCTAGAGCCGCATTTGCTGATCGCCTTCGCCCGCTACCGCGCCGATGCTCTTCATTTGTCGGGCCAGCTGAAGAAGTCCGAGATCTCTGGAGACTACTTGAACCGGCATGGGGCCCCGCCCGTGAAGTCCGCACTAATCAACCATTTTTGACACTTGATTCGCCGCCTTTAGTTGCCGCAGACGACCGGGTGCGGCTGGTGGAGTTGAGTGAACTTGACCTACTTGTTCCGGCCTGCGTTGAAATGTTCACTGACGAGGTGGGTATTTCGCCGGTAGTAGGTGGCGTGGCCGGCGCCTATCGTGCTCGAATTGCCGAAATTATTCACTCTGGCCATGCGATTGCCCGAATAGATAATGGTGAGGTGATCTTCAAAGCCGAGATTGGCTCATCCACCAGCTCAGCCTGTCAGGTTCAAGGGGTTTGGGTGGCTCCGGCGTATCGGGGTCGGGGGTTGGCCGCACCAGGGATGGCCGCGGTCGTCAATATCGCCCAAGCGAGAATCGCTCGGAATATTTCACTTTATGTCAATGACTTCAATTTTGCGGCGCGTAAGGCCTATGCCCGTGTGGGCTTCACCCAATCTGAAACCTTCGCCACCGTACTCTTCTGATCAGCGCGATGGGCTGCCGATAGGGTTTAGCGATGCTGCGAATGTCAACACTGTTCCTTCGGACCCTGCGCGAGGATCCGGCTGACGCCGAGGTACCAAGTCACCGACTGCTGGTGCGCGCTGGATATGTTCGCAGAGTTGCCCCTGGGGTTTTCTCTTGGTTACCACTTGGGTATTTGGTCTACCGCAATATTGAGAACATCGTTCGTGACGAAATGAATCGCGCTGGCTTCCAAGAGGTGCACTTTCCTTCGCTGCTTCCGCGTGAACCATATGAGCTCACCGGCCGCTGGACCGAGTACGGCGATACCTTGTTCCGGCTGCAAGATCGTCGCAACGGAGATTACCTGTTGGGGCCGACCCATGAAGAGATGTTCACCTTGCTTGTCAAGGGGGAGTACTCCTCTTACAAGGATCTGCCGCTCGTCATTTATCAGATCCAGACGAAGTTTCGTGACGAAGCTCGCCCCCGGGCCGGTATTTTGCGCGGCCGTGAGTTCGTGATGAAGGATTCTTACTCATTCGATATTGACGATGCTGGCCTTGAGCATTCATATCAACGGCATCGTGATGCTTATGTAGATACTTTCACTCGCCTTGGTCTTGAATTTGTCATTGTGTCAGCAATGTCAGGAGCCATGGGCGGGTCAGCGAGCGAAGAATTCTTGGCGCCGACCGAAGTTGGTGAGGATTCATTTGTTCGCTGTTCCGCGTGTGATTATGCGGCCAACGTTGAGGCGGTTATCACGCCCGCACCCGCTGCCCTCGATCACGCGCTCGTGCCTGCTGCACACGCAGAGCAAACACCAAACACCCCCACGATTGCAGCTTTAGTCGACCACTCGAATGAGCGAAGTGACTTGGTGCGCAGTGATCGATCCTGGACCGCAGCTGACACTTTGAAGAATATAGTTTTCATGGTCAAAGCTCCTGATGGTAGTGAAACTCCGCTCGCGGTTGGGCTGCCCGGTGATCGGGAGGTTGACATGAAACGCCTTGAGGCGGTGTTGCAACCTTCAGTACCGCGTCCTTTCGAAGAGCCTGATTTCATGAAGTACCCAACATTGATGAAAGGCTATATCGGGCCGGGGGCCTTAGGCACAGCAAATTCATCCGGGATCAAATACCTGCTCGACCCGAGGGTAGTAACAGGCACGAGATGGATCACCGGGGCTGATGTGAGTGGGTCACATGTTTATGACCTAGTTGCCGGGCGTGACTTCACCGCTGATGGTGTTATCGAGGTCGCTGAAGTGCTGGAAGGCGATAGTTGCCCAAAGTGCGGGCAGGGCTTAGAGATTGCCCGAGGAATTGAAATCGGCCACATTTTCCAGCTTGGGCGCAAATACGCGCAGGCTCTTGGCCTTAAAGTGCTCGATGAAAAGGGTGAGTTAGTGACCGTCACCATGGGCTCCTATGGCATCGGTGTTTCACGTGCGGTCGCTGCGGTGGCCGAACAGTCACATGATGACAAGGGCCTAATTTGGCCACGTGAGGTAGCACCGGCTGATATTCACCTAGTTGCCACCGGCAAGGACGACGCCCCATTTGCGGCAGCCGAGTTACTGGCAGTCCAACTGGAGGCGGCGGGTGTTCGGGTGCTTTATGACGATCGTCGCGGCGTTTCCCCCGGGGTGAAGTTCAATGATTCTGAACTCATCGGGGTGCCCACGATCGTGGTAGTTGGTAAACGCCTGGTCGAGGGATTCATTGAGGTAAAGGATCGTCGCACGGGTGAGCGCACCGATATTGCCATCGCCGACGCCGTATCAGCGCTTTTGGCTGTTTGCGAGCAGTAAGTGTCGATCGATGCGGTTATTTTCGATTGGGGTGGCACACTCACGCCATGGCACGACATCGACCTCTACTCGCAGTGGTACGCCTATGCCGAAGTCTACGATCCGGTCCATGCGGGCGCACTGGCACAGCAGCTCCTTGATGCTGAAGTTCAGCGCTGGCGACTGCAGCGGGAGTCCGGCGGCGAAACTAGTACCGGGGCGCTCGAGAGTATTTTCATAAATCTGGGAATCGACACCGGTTCAGCTAAGCATCTGAACGCCTTAGCTACGTACTTAGACTTTTGGGCCCCCCATACCTTTGCAGATCCGCAGGCGCGTCATTTACTTCAGCAGTTACGAGCCGATGGCCTGCTTATTGGCGTTCTGAGTAACACATTGTGGCCGCGGACCCATCACCAAGAAGTATTCGAGCGCGATAATTTGTCAGAGTTAATTGACGCAGCCTGCTACACCAGTGAGATGCCGGTAGCGAAGCCGCATCTTGACGCCTTCAAGTTGATTGCTTGTGAACTAGGTGTGAAACCGGAACACTGCGCATTCGTCGGTGATCGCCTATGGGACGACATCTTTGGTGCGCAACAAATTGGCATGCGCGCAATTTGGATACCGCATTCTCGCGTACCAAACGAACAGGTACCTGAGAGTGACGCGGTACCGGATGCTGTTGCTAATGAACTCAGCGATGTACTGGGTATCGTGCGCCAGTGGCGATCAGTCTGATTTTTCGAAGTGGACATCTTCACCATTGAATTCGCCGGGCTGGATTTATTCACGATAATTTTATTGTGCGTTGCCGCGGCCGCTGCTGGATGGGTTGACGCAATAAGTGGGGGCGGGGGCCTCTTGCAAGTGCCGGCGCTGTTGATTGCGCTTCCGGCCGCCGAACCAGCAACAGCTTTGGGCACCAACAAGTTATCCAGCATTATCGGTACCAGCGGGGCGGCCTGGACCTACCTAAAGCAGGTCAAGCCTGACTTACGAACCGCATTCCCGATGGCCATTGCGGCTTTTATCGGCTCCGGTATCGGCGCATCATTTGCCAGTCGGATCCCACCGGGCACGTTTCGGCCGGTGATCTTGGTGTTATTGATATTTGTTTGGTTTTGGACTTTGCTGCGCCCGCAGTTAGGTCAGGTGCAGGCTCTGCGCTGGAGCGGGCAGCATCGGCACTATGTGATCGCGGTCGTAGCAGGATTTCTCATCGGCGGGTATGACGGCCTATTTGGCCCCGGCACCGGATCTTTCTTATTGATTTTGCTAGTGAGTGTTCTCGGGTATTCGTTTCTGCAGGCCTCAGCAACTGCAAAAATTGTGAACGTGGGCACCAATGCCGCTGCGCTGATTATCTTCGGGATCACCGGGTCAGTTATCTGGTTACTTGGCTTGGTGATGGGGATATGTAACCTGATCGGCGCATTGATCGGCGCGCGCACCGCTATTAACCGGGGTAGCGGATTTGTCCGTGCCGTATTTTTAGTCGTTGTTGCGTTATTGATTATTCGGCTCGGCTGGGAGCTATTGACCAGTAGGTAGTTAAGTTGAGGACGTGTCGTGCGGAAATGCTTGGGAGGGAGCACCCCAAAAAACGGCACGAGTCGCGCATTCACTTGCTGCCAGCACGGCGTCAGCGCGCCGCTCTCCTTCGCAAGTGGCGGCAAGATCCGCATAGACCACAACTAGGCGATTTTCAACAAGTTGGGCCAGTGCTCTAGTGGTGCCAGCATCTATTACTTGCATCGGAAAGTCGTAAGCGATGCCAGGTGTGGGCGCGGTATCACCAGGCATTAGTTGAGCCATTCGATCCCGCCAAGATTGATGGGCGCGCAGCGCTTCTAGGGCCCTGCGACGTGGGCTGGCATTTAGTAATGCACCAATGACTCCATAGGCATAAATTGCCGCATCCTCACCAGATACGGCCGCGGCAAGTGCCTCCTGATTATTCACTGGCTTCGCCCAATGGTCTTTAGTGCAGCGACATGTGAGGCTTCGGAGGCCGCAATAAAGGTTAAGGTGCGAATAAAATCCGGTTCACTTGCGAGCAGGCAGGACTCGCGACGTTCAAGAGCGGCTGTTAATTCGGCCTGCCGCAGAGCAGCGATAGCCGCCGACAAATCACTTGGTGGAGTTTGAATCGGTGGCTCTGGCACCTCCACGCCGGTCGCGGCCAGATGCTCCTCATGTTGGCGCAGTAGCGGCTCAAGACTCGGGGCCAATTGGGCAAAAGCGCTGATTGTTGCGTTGTAACTTGCTATCAGCGCCCGTTCTGAAGTGGCCACGGCGACATTTATCTGGGCGCCGGTTGCGACCGGGCTGGCCGTCGTGGCGCCGGCGGTCGTGGCGCCACTACCGCAGGCGCTCAAGACTCCGGCACCGGCAAAAACTCCGGCCAATCCCGTTGAGCGGGTCAGTAATTGGCGCCGGGTCAAGGGCGGGCGTGGTTGACCAGTCAGCGGCACAGGGACAACTGTGGCAGGTGGGTGGGTAGAGTAGGGCCAGCAACACAAATAATTGGTCCACCAAACAGAATCAGCACTTTCCCGGGCAGGAGGCGCAATGGTCGCGTCAGCAAACGTCTTGCTCGAGGGTATTAGGTCAGCCCTAGCTGAAACTGGTGTTGACGTTGAAGATGTGCATGTTCAGCAGGCTGGTAGACGCGAGATCGTCCGCGTAATTGTTGATCGCGATGGTGGCGTTGACCTTGACCGAGTTGCCGAGGTGAGCCGAAGAATTTCCGAACTCTTTGATACTCCGCCGCTAGCGGATGAATTCGTTGGCACTTTTGTGCTCGAAGTAACTTCACCTGGAGTAGATCGGCCCTTAACAGAGCAAAAACATTGGCGGCGTGCGGTAAAGCGCAATGTCGAAGTTCATTTGAAGGATAAGTCCATTGTGGTGGGCCGAATTATTGAGGTAACCGATACCGAGGTGATTCTGCAAACACCTGGGAATGAGCCGGTGGGTATTGCCCTCACCGACATTGCCAGGGGCCTAGTGCAAGTTGAGTTTACTTCTACGGTTACCGAAACGGATTGAGGAAAAACCATGGACATTGATGTAAGTGCGCTCAAGGCGCTGGTGCGCGAAAAAGACCTATCACTTGACGTGGTGGTCGAGACAATTGAGCAGGCACTACACGTTGCATACATGCACACCGCGGGCGCGGCGGAGCGCGCGCGGGTTTCGGTTGATCGTAAGACCGGTCATGTCGTGGTGATGGCGAGTGAGCGCGATGAAGAAGGCAATGTAATTCGCGAATATGACGACACCCCCGAGGGTTTTGGCCGCATAGCAGCGACCACAGCGCGCCAGGTTTTGCTAACCAGGTTGCGTGAAGCCGAGGATGACGTCACCCTGATTGAATTCACCGGGCGCGAGGGTGATTTGGTGTCCGGAGTTGTCCAGCAAACAAGCAACCCAAAAATGGTGCGAATTGATATCGGCAAAGTCGAGGCAAATCTTCCACCCGAAGAGCAGTCGCCGGGGGAGTCTTACCCACATGGTGTGCGCTTTAAGTGTTTAGTGACCGCGGTCCGAAAAGGTTTCAAAGGCCCGCAGGTGACGGTGTCACGCACCCACCCAAATTTGGTTCGAGCACTATTTGCCCTGGAAGTTCCAGAGATTGCCGACGGCACGGTGCAGATCGCCGCGGTGGCCCGAGAGGCTGGACACCGAACGAAAATCGCTGTTTTTTCAACGGTGCCCGGGGTTAATGCGAAGGGCTCGTGTATTGGGCCGTTGGGCCAGCGGGTGCGCCAGGTGATGGCTGAACTTGGTGGCGAGAAGATGGATATCGTTGATTTCAGCGAGGATCCAGCCGAAATGATCGCCCACGCCCTCTCGCCTGCCCGCGTCTTGGGGGTGGTCATCGTGGACCCGGTGGGCCGTTCCGCCCGGGTTACGGTGCCAGATTATCAACTTTCGCTGGCCATCGGCCGTGAGGGACAAAATGCCCGATTGGCGGCCCGCCTCACCGGTTGGCGCATCGATATTCGCTCGGATGCCGCCCCTGAGGAGGCCGTCGCCAAAGCAGAAGTCGGATCGATTGTCCCCGAGTGAACCCGAGGTGGCATCGGAACACCTTGGTGGGGCGCTAGAGTCTGTACCTGGCGGTTCGCCCGGCCCGGTACGAACCTGTATCGGTTGCCGTGGTCGCGCCGCCTCGTCCGATCTCCTTCGGGTGGTCGCGGAAGACGGGCAGTGTTTACCCGACCCACGCGCCCACTTGCCGGGTCGGGGCGCTTACATCCACCCAACGGTGGCTTGTTTTGACGCCGCGACATCGCGACGGGCTTGGGTACGTGCGCTACGGGTGTCAGGTCTATTGGACTGCACGGCGGTGCGAGCGGGCCTTGAGACCAGTTTGAAGGGGAGTTAAGAGTGTCCAAGGCAACCGCCGCGGATGTGCCACGAAGAGTTCGGGAGTTTGTGATGAGGACTTTCACCAAATGAACGCGTTCGAAATTAGCGTGTTCGAAATGGGTTCAAAGAAATGACGCTGCAATGAGGCGTCCTACGCACTGACGGTCCGGAGCAAGGCCCGGACCAAGACAGGAGAATTGTGTCGAAGGTTCGGGTACATGAGCTCGCAAAAGAGCTCGGGGTTGAGAGCAAGGTTGTTCTCGCCAAACTCCAAGAACTTGGAGAATTCGTAAAATCGGCCTCGTCCACGGTCGAAGCTCCAGTGGTGCGCAAGCTCAAAGAGGCGATGCCTGCCGCTGCGCCCGGCGAAGCTCCCGTTAAAAAGACCACGGCCAAGAAGGCCACCGCGAAGAAGTCCACCGCGCCCCCTGTCGAGCTAGAAACACCGGCGCCGGTAGCCACAGCTGCGGAAATAGCCCCGACTATCGAGACCCCACCGCCAGCGCCTCCGGCGGCGGTTGAAGCGCCAGCTCCGGTCGTGGCAGCTGCTACCACCGAAGTTGCCGCGGAAATTCCTCCGGGGCGACCTGTTGGACCTCAGCCAGGTATTCCACGCCCCGCTGGCCCACGTCCGGGCAATAATCCTTTCGGTGGCAGTACGGGCATGGGCCGAGCCCCTGCCCCACGCCCTGGCAATAACCCGTTCGGCACAAGTACCGGTATGGGGCGCCCAGCGCCAAGTACCGGTGCGCCGGCCACAGGTTCAGGGACAGATGGTGGTGTACCGGGTGCACCTCGGCCGGCGGCCTATCCAAGTCGGCGGCCAACCGGCCCCGGGGGTGCAGGTGGCCCTGGTGGCCCGAGTCGTGGCCCTGGTGGTCCCGGTGGATTTGTTTCACGGGGTCCGGGTGGCCCAGGTGGATCCGGTGGCCCAGGTGGACCCGGTGGGTTTGCCGGTCGATCAGGTGCTCCAGGTGGCGCAGGCAGAGGCCCCGGGGGTCCGGGTGGCCCCGGCGGGCCTGGTGGTCCCGGCGGCCCAGGGGGTTTCCCCGGTCGGCCAGGGGCGGGCGGCCGCGGCACTACTGCCGGTGCGTTCGGGCGTCCGGGTGGGCGGCCTTCGAGAGGTCGCAAATCCAAGCGCGCTAAGCGTCAAGAGTTCGACAATATGCAGGCACCTTCACTTAGTGGGGTGCGCATCACGCGGGGTTCTGGCGAAAGTGTCCGGTTACCTCGGGGAGCAAGCCTGACCGACTTTGCCGACAAGATTGATGCGATGCCGGCTGATTTAGTGAAGGTACTCATCGAACTTGGTGAGATGGTTACGGCCACCCAGTCCATCGATGACGACACGTTACGTCTACTCGGCAGTGAACTGAACTACAACGTCGAAGTCGTTTCACCCGAAGATGAAGATCGTGAATTGCTTGGCTCCTTCCATCTTGAGTTTGGCGAGGATGAAGGCGCCGAGGCGGATCTTGTTATTCGTCCACCAGTTGTCACGGTCATGGGTCACGTTGACCACGGTAAAACCCGCCTACTCGACGCGATCCGCAAGACCAACGTCATTGGTGGCGAAGCAGGTGGTATCACTCAGCACATTGGCGCATACCAAGTTGCCACCCAGACAGCTAATGGTGAGCGCAAGATCACTTTCATCGATACACCTGGTCACGAAGCGTTCACCGCTATGCGCGCGCGCGGCGCACAGGTAACCGATATCTCAATTCTCGTGGTTGCAGCCGATGACGGCGTAAAGCCCCAGACGATTGAAGCGCTAAATCACGCGCAGGCAGCAGGAGTGCCGATTGTGGTCGCGGTGAACAAGGTTGACAAGGAAGGTGCTGACCCGCTCAAGGTGCGCACTCAATTGACCGAGTACGGCCTGGTTGCAGAAGAATTCGGCGGCGACACCATGTTCGTTGACGTTTCAGCGAAGGCGGGTACCGGACTCGAAGCTCTACTTGATGCGGTATTGCTGACAGCTGATGCGGCATTGGATCTTCGGGCTAATCCGAATCAAGATGCACAAGGTGTTGCCATCGAGGCGCACCTTGACCGCGGACGCGGCCCGGTCGCGACCGTCTTGGTTCAGCGGGGCACCTTGCGCGCAGGTGATTCGATTGTCGCCGGCGATGCTTTCGGTCGGGTGCGAGCCATGCTTGATGATGAAGGCAATGTCGTTGAGATTGCCGGACCTTCATTCCCGGTTCAGGTCCTTGGTTTAACTTCGGTGCCAGGGGCAGGCGACAGCTTCTTGGTCGTCTCCGAGGATCGCATTGCACGCCAGATCGCCCAAACAAGGCAGGCCCGTGAACGTAACGCGATGTTGGCGAAGAATCGTGTAAAGCGATCCCTCGAGGACTTCTTAGAGTCGATTGAAAAAGGCGAAGTTGCGGAGCTCACCCTCATTATCAAGGGCGACGTCTCCGGTTCAGTCGAGGCCCTTGAAGACGCCTTGCTCAAGATCGACGTTGGTGAGGAAGTCTCACTGCGCGTTATTCATCGCGGTGTTGGTGCGATTACCAAAAACGACGTCACGCTGGCGAGTGCGTCCAAAGCCGTCATCATCGGTTTCAATGTGCGTCCCGAAGGCAAGGTTGCCGAACTGGCCTCGCAAGAGGGTGTCGATGTGCGGTACTACAGCGTCATCTACCAA
>JBIIOU010000238.1:0-2842 GCA_044336815.1 Candidatus Nanopelagicales bacterium
CCGTGAAACCCTTATTGGTCAGGGTGGATTCGATAACACCTATTCGATCGTCGCTGACTACGCCGCTTTCTTGAAACTGACTTTAATAGCGGACCCGATTTACCTAGATTTCGTAATTGCCACCTTTACCGAAGGCGGTATCTCAACGACCAAATGGCAGGAGTCATTTAGCCAGTTCCATCGAGCTCGCAAGGAGATCCTGAAACCGCAAGGTACTGCCGCCCTTCGGGAGCACTTCGAGAGCTCACGCCGCTATGCCATGGTTTACCTGCATCGTGAGATCCGGAGCAAACTGAAGGCGGCGAAACCATGAAAGGTTGGCGCTCCTCGCTCGCGATTTATGGCGGCATCGCCGTTGTCGCGTACCTACTTCTCACTATCTTCGGGGTCAGCGCACTTTCTGCACTGCTGTTACTTATCGTCGTAGGCGTTCAAGTGATAACCGGTGGTTACTGGTGGCGGTTGCTGCAATCACATCGGTCTATCAGCCCAATCGAACTTTTGGGTATGGGCCTTGCGATTGGTACCGCTGGCGCCATGCTGAGCGGGGTGCTGTTCTTCCCACTCCGTCTAGGGGTCTGGGCCTGGGTGGTGCCATCCATTGCAGCGGCAATACTTTGGTTGGTCCGCCTTGCTCGCGGGCAGCGCACTAAACCTGATGCGCGGGTCACCGCGCCCGCACTAGCGGCGCTGATTATTGGTGGGGCACTTGGTGTTGCCTCATTCGTGGTGAACGTAGCAAGTTACCCGCTCGTTTGGACCGGCATCTGGGATAGATACCACCCGGACATGCTCTTCTTTGAAGCGTTGTCTAATTCGGTCTCAACATTTGGCCCGGGTGAAAGCATCTTTATGGCCGGGGCCGATATTCGCTACCACTGGTTCACCTATGCCTGGGCCGGGCAAGTGGCCGCTGCAGGTGGCGCCGACTCGTTCATTGCACTGACTCGAGTCCTGCCGCTTGTCGCGATCATTGGCACGGTCTGCATCGCAATTGCCTGGTCAGTTCGGTTGTCGCGCGTACCTTGGGTGCCGACTCTCTCGGCAGCCCTGCTGATAAGCGGAGGCTACGTCGGTGCAACTTATGGCACGATCTTGAATTTCGATTCACCGTCGCAGTCACTATCAACTGTCTGGCTACTCGGCCTATCACTTGCGCTGATGGCAATACTTAATCGGCGCACATCTTCGGTGATGCTGATTGTCATCGCCGCCTTTGTCTGCGTACTAGCAGGCGGGAAGATCAGCAGCGCGATAGTGGTTGCCGGTGGGTTTGGTTTGGTAATAATTGTTGGCCTCCTTCGCCGCCAGTGGTGGCGATATCGCGCATTATGGGCCGGGGTTATCAGCATTTGTGTCTTGGTGATCACCTACGTGCTGGTTGACGCTGGGTCAGCCGAGGCCGGGGGGCTACAACTCTTTCAACTCCTTGACAAGGCATCAAGTGTGCAGGGCCTAAACCCGGTTGATACCCCCCGCGGCATCATCGCGGGAACCATCATCTTGATTCTCGCTATGGTGCCGCGTTGCGCGGGCTTGCTCTGGCTTATCGCCGCTCCAAGTAGCCGTTGGCATCGCACCACAATCTTTGGTGTGGGCCTAGCGGTCGTCGGGGTCTTGACGGTGCTGCTAATCAGTGGCGGCCTGAATGACACCTGGTTTGCCCTTGCCGCATCTGCTCCACTTTCAGTGCTTTCGGCCGTTGGAATCGGTCGAGCCGTGCAGTCGGTAGCACCGAGCAACAAGCCCTTACCGCGGCCCATTATTTGGGTTGCCGTTCTCGTTGGCTTGGCACTGTCTGTCTTCGTGGCCTCGCTCTGGTCAACGAGTACAGGTGCACCAGCACCACTGCGATGGGCCGGACCAATCATCGGGATGCTCGGAGCTTTGGTCGGCGGCCTTATTCTTGCGAACGCCCGAGGGCTATCAGGGAGATTTGGAGTGCGCGCTTTCGCACTCACGTTAGTGATCTTGGTGGTTATGGCAGTGCCGGCGCGCGCACTTGGAGTTGTGGTCGCAGGTTTCGGTGCGCAACCGCAGGTCAGCCTCACCACTTTGAATTTCAGCCCATTTGGACCTTTTACCGAGAGCATCGACAATACGTTGCTCCGAGAAATTTCATCAGACCAAATTGCGGCAGCAAAATGGCTACGTGCAAATTCGACAACTGAACAGGTTGTCGCAACCAACCTCACCTATAGCCCGCTCGTGCCCGCTTTGATTGACCGCCAGATGCTTATTGCTGGTTTGCAATATCAAGCACCTTACGGTCGCCCAGATCAGTTGCAGCCACTCCTAGCTCGAGAGGCCGCTTCTTGGGCCTTCATTGACGAGCCAACATCACAAACCCTTGCGCCACTTTGTGCCGCAGGTGTTGATTGGGTTTGGGTTGAGACTGCGCGCACCAGCGTTAGCACCTGGGAGCCGCTAGCATCCATTGCCTTCGCGACTCCTGACACCGCCATCTTGCGCATTAATCCGTCAGCCTGCTGACTTACGCGCCCTTCGCTGCACTTCCCTAGCCGCAAGGTGGGTTGCAGCGCGCACCGGTGACTCCCAAACCCAAGTGAACTTCCGGGCTGTGGGGCTAAGCGACTTACGTTTGGCCCTTTCTGATTCGGCAATGTTGGTGCGTCTATCACCTACGGTGAGTGAGTCGGCATGCCAGCGAAATGACGAAACCACCTGACCCACATCAACTAGTGGGCCGACTTTCCGCAATTTGAGAAGTAGGTCAAGATCAAAAGCGAAACGAAATGACTCATCAAGGCCCCCGACTTGGCGCCAGGCATCGGCACGTACCAACATGCCCGGTTGCGGGATGAGATCTGGGCCCCAGCTG
>JBIIOU010000054.1:0-11274 GCA_044336815.1 Candidatus Nanopelagicales bacterium
CGAGTGGGTTCACCGACTTTTGGTACCTGGGATGCTGTCGAACTTGATGACTCCGGCCGTAAAGGTCTTTATATTGCTGAGGGCCTCGGTCACGCATTCTGCGCGTTATCTGATTCGGCAACTGTCGGCTACCTATGCTCCGAACCATTTTCACCAACGCGTGAGCATGGCATTCACCCACTTGATCCAGCGCTTAATTTGCCATGGCCGGACGGGCAGAACTCGCTGTTATCGGCTAAGGATGCGGCGGCACCACTGCTAGCGGATGCGAAAGCGGCTGGGTTATTACCAATGTACGACGGTTGCCGGGCCTTCTATTCATCACTGCATCAGGATAAATGAAGTCACTTAACTTTGTAGACATTGCGCCGGTGCCCGATCGTCACTGCGACTACTAAAAGCAAATCGTCAACAACCATGTAGATGATTCGGTAATCACCTACTCGTACTCGCAGGCCAGGTCGGCCCTTAAGTGGGCGCGCAGCCGGAGGATGCGGATCATTTGCAAGTAAGGCAATCGCACCTTGGATGCGACGCGCCATGGGAGCTTCGATTTTACTTAGTGCTCTAGCCGCCGCCGGGCGCAACTCAATGCGGTAAATCCTCACTGCCAGCCGAGATCGGCTTTGACTTGCTCCCACGGAATATTGGGGCCTTCTTCGGCCAACGAAGCATCGAAGGCGGCAATATCTTCAACTTCATCTTCGGCCTCGAGTAACTGCTCGTACCTTTCTGAACTGATTAACACCGCCGCAGTCCGGCCGTACCGCTGGAGAATTACGGCCTCCACCTGCGCCATTTGAACTACGTCCTGAAGTCGGTCGCGCGCTTCGCTCACCGGGATTATCGCCATGCCTAAATCGTACAATACTATGTTTGTTTAGTACAAATCGACCACTTACTACTCTGTGGCGACCCAGCCTTTACTGCGGGACCGGGACGCGCGACTCAAGATTGACTCCGGGTACTTTGTCGCGCATTATTGAAAAATTAGTGCTCGTCTTAATCGCACCCGACCACCAAGCGAGCGCCATCTGAGACAGCGCGTACTCCTCTTTACCAAGTTTGTAGGTTTCTTCACCAAGACCCGGTGCGTAGATATGACCATCGGTCCAACGAAGTTGCAAAGCTCGCGTATCGCGGGCGTGAGCAGCGAGAAACTCACCGGCTTTGGTGTCAGCTGCCGCATAGACATTTGCGAATCCATCTACGCCGGTAAACGTTGCCGGGCGGCGCACACCCCAGCCCACCCCCATCGGGTAGTAAATCTGCCCGAGGGGTTGGTACACCACACCGCCAGGTGCCGCATAAGGCGGTGACGGGAAGTTGACGACCGCCAGGGCGCGATACACGACGTCAGCATTCAAGAACACTGCACTCGGCACGCTTTGTTTAGCGTTGCGCAGCAGGCTCGCCGCCCACCAAAGGTGCTGCACATTTTGGGTGTAGTCAGGGTTGACTTTCCCGTGGTTCGTGATGGTGCCGTCTTCATTGGCGTTTGTACCGGGCAAAGAATTTCGCAGGATAACACCGTTGTAAATGCCGTTGGAAGTTAAGTCGCTCGGGCGCGCGAATGCGGCAATCGATAACGAAACTAGAGTTGCCCGCCAAGTGGGAACGCGTCGATCTTTCGGCATCATCGCCATTGCAAGAGCCGGGGCCATTAGATCCCAGGAAACCTCATCAGCGCGTGAATCCCCCGGAGTTAACTCAACTCCGGCTCGATTGCGGAAGTAGAACGGGCCGCGCGCCACTGAGTAATCGGCTTCAGCGGCCACCATCGAAGCCACATACGCGCGCTCCTGCGAACTCAAGTCACGCCAGAGCAGCCACCCGGCTTGCCCGGCTACCGTGGCCCACAGCGCTGACTGAAAAGTATTACCCCATCCACCTGGTGAATTAACCGCATGCTGGCACGTCACGCTGCGAATTTGCCAACGCGCGTAACTCACCAATTCATTGCGGCTGATTCCGTTGACTTTCTTCCAGTCACTTGTTGTTGCCATAATGGCTGCCGCTTGCGCCGAGTTTGCCACGCGTCGGATTGATTCTTCATCCGTTGGGTAGCGATTCAGGGCGTCGTAGTAGGGAAATGAACTTAAGCCCTTAAGCCTCTTGGTTAGGTCGTTGACGATTACATAACGCAAGCCGTCATTGACGGTGGCCTTGATCTCAGCCATGCCATCGATCTTCAAAGTTCCCTTGGTGGTAGCCGGGGCCACCACGCGGCGCGCAATCTTGTAAGCCTTTTTTTCTGAAGTAGAGGTAGCAGTAGGGCAGTGCCCAGGCAAAGTCGCTTGAGTGCCAACCAACGCGGTCTGATCAGCAGCAAGTGGCACGTTGATGGTCTTTGATTGCTTAAGTTTGGCGGCGCCTCCACTCAAGATCCACTGCGAGCGATCACGTACAACGCCAGGGGTATCAATGCCATCGGCATTCCAGTCACCAACAATTGGCGTATCGGTCGGCAGCCCAAAGGGGAAGGTGAGAATCGCGGCATTAGCCTCGGGGACCATGGTGACGACAACATCCTTGCTAACCTTCGGCGCTTTCTTTACGTTCGCGTAGCGCAGGATCCAAATACCAGCTCGGAAAACACCAACGTCGTCGAGCCCGTCACCATCCCAATCACCAACCACCGGAAGATCGCCCGGCTCACCGAAAGTTTCATCACGAGTTGCACCGCCGGTAATTTGCCAAAGCCACTGGCCAGCACGGTAAACCCCGATATCGGCCCTGCGGTCACCGTTGATGTCACCGACAACCGGTACATCACCAACCTGACCACCCCAGGAGGCTTTCGCCTCCCAGCCCGCGTTACTCAAGATGGCCGACGAGCTAAACCACTGACCGGACTCGTATCGACCCGGAGTCGCTAAGCCATCACCGTCCCAATCGGCGAGCAGCGGCGTGCCACCGGCCGCTGGAAAGTTGACCGCCGTGCGGGCCAGTGGGGCACCAAGCCCGCTGTAGATGGTGAAGGCCCCGGTGCCCAAGGCGCCGGCCGCCGGCACCGAGCGTGGCGTGCTGGGTTTGCCATTCCCGCTACTTGAGACCCCGGCAATTGCCGGCAGAGCCGGCGCCTTGTCAATACGCGGCAGCACTAATGGCCGCGCAGTTGGATCTGGAGCTGCCGAAATCGGCGCCGCGGCAACGCCGGCGGAGGCCAAAAGAATTAACGCCAGCACCGCTGACGTAGGTCGACGAATCAGAGCGAACACTCCTCGCACAGTGGGGAAGAACGCATTGGCACCTTGACGGTGGTCACGCGATCTGGCTGGTCGATCTTGAGCTCCTCGACCATAACACCAGAAACCCCCCGGAACCACAACACCACGAGGTTCAGGCTGGGATCAAGATTGAGTGCCAATGTCAAATGGCCTAGCGTCTTCTCGCCATAGGGGAACGGCGGTAAGTTCGCGTAGAACGTGTTCTGCTTTTTCGACATAACCCCGTGCAAGGTTGACACCCATAGGTTCGGCAAAGTGCCAGAGCCATCCCACAACATGGTGGTTTTATCAGGGTACGGGAGCGCTGCCTGCTGCGCGCTAATAATCGCTTCACCGATTAACTGGTTCTCGACGCCCGCACTTCGGGCATTTGCCGCAGCAACGCCGGGTGCGGAAGTAAACCCACCAGTGAAATCTCGGGTCGTGGTGCCGACGTAGCCAAACATCGTGAAACCAATTACCAAGGCGATCGCTCCGCCGATGATGACATTAATGCGTGCTGATTTTGGTTGCGCTGCCCGCCGAGTAGCTTTGTTGATAGCCACGAGAAACAAGCAGATGCCGACGGCTGCCATCGCGGCAATGAGTGGCGCGACCGCTAACAGCATCGCATTGAGCGACTTTAGGACGTAGTAACTCACCAGGCGAGACAACTCACCCGCATCGGCCCCGGCCATTGCAATAACTGCAAAGACGGTGAATCCAAGCACCGGGCCAGCGGTCGCCAGTGCCAATGGCGCCCGACGACCGCGCAGGAGGAGAACCGCCAAACCAATTACCACTAATGGAGCGGCGAGTGCCGCTCCGATATTAAATGCGCTCATGCCAACACCAATTGCGCCAAGATCGGCTAACAGCCCGCCGGCGCTCGTGCCTGGGTCGGAGTTAATCACCGCTTGGGTTTGTAACCAAGCAGTAATGCCAACGAATCCGCCCGCGGCGATAACCCAGACCGGTGCCAACCATTTGCGCACCCGCCAAAGCGCCACCGCAACGATGAGCCCCGACGGAATCAAGCCAAGTACAAGTGGTGTCCAAAGACCAATTGCCGCAAGGGCACCGAGTGGAATCAAGAACCAGCCCAAACACCGCGCCGAATGCCAATCGCGCGCAGATAGATATGCTGTCACCACTACAACGGTGACGCCCATCATGAAGTTGGTAAATCCGCTATTGAACAGCCCGGTCGGGCTACCAAGTAGTGCGAAAGTCGCGAACGCCACGATCGCGATTGGCGTGGCCCACCTTTTGATGAAACCACTGCGCGGGTTGACCAATGGGCCAAGGCGCCCGGCTAAATCACCGGCAACCCACGCCAGTGCCGCTAAGCAAAGGGCGAATGAAATCGATGACCACTGCACATAAGGCCATAGCAAGCTCGTGCGATCGAGTAGATCAGCACCGGTTTGTGATCCAAGTTGGGCCAGTGACCACATGGTGGTATGAAGGGCTGGGTACCACTGGTTCCAGGCCACCGAGCCATCAATGGTCGGCCAAGTGGTGCTGCCGATTTCATAAGTGTTTGCAAATGTCGTGAAGTGGCCTTGGTTATCCCAGCCGGTGAAAAATAGACCGCTGACGATGTTGTAAAGGCCGCGACCAACATAGGCGCTCACCAACCACCAACTGGTACCAACCAGCATGATGCCAATCAAGGCGTCACTTACGTTCAACCTCGGAAGTGGTCGCGCAAGGCGCGGGATGAAGCGTGCGGCAGCAACTGCTAATACCGCTAGTGCCAGACCCAGATGCGCTGAGGTGGCCGTGATGGGCGTAGCTCCGGCGCGCGGGAATATCAGGGCTACCAAACCAAGTAGCACGACGATTGAAATCAACGCCCGTTCAGTAATAGTGCGACCCCACGGCGGTAACAAGATCAGCAGCACGCAGCAGGAGATGAACCCCACCGGTGGAAGTAGCCAAAGCAGCACAACCGAAACCGCGGCCACCAGGGCAAAGATGACATTGTGCCGAGTACCGGTCTTGTTCATAGGGCGCTCATTCATCAACCGGCCGGATTCATGGCGATGGCGACGTTGACCTGGCCACTTTGCACCGCGCTGAGTTCAGCGACCCCAGAACCGTCAATCACCATGCCCAGATCATCAACCGCGCGCCACCCTGCGGGCGGTGTGACACGCACGGTTAACGTCGCGGCATTCCAGATTGATTGCGGCTCGGCCTGCAAGGTGTAGACGAGGCTGCCATCGGGGGCCGTAAAAGTCCCGGGGGGCAAGTCATATGAGACAGATACCTCAGCTTTGGCTCCGGGGGCTGTCCAGCCCACAATCCGGATCAATTTTTGCCCGAATCCATCATCGGCGAAACCTCGACCGTACTGCTGGTGGTCTTTGAAGGACCGCACAGCGAAACCCTGTGGGTAGTACGAGGTGTAGTTAGTTGCGG
The DNA here is from genome assembly GCA_044336815.1 of Candidatus Nanopelagicales bacterium. Classification (GTDB taxonomy): domain Bacteria; phylum Actinomycetota; class Actinomycetes; order S36-B12; family S36-B12. The sequence continues at coordinate 5,637 of JBIIOU010000054.1, forward strand.
CATTTGGTACGTAAAGCAAATATGCGGCCTTGAGCCAACTAGTTTCGTATCCGATGCGCTCCGGGGGGCCCTCCGGGCGCTCCGCCGGGGTGGCATTGGTGACCGTCATTAGTTGTGTGACGTGAGCAGATCCGTCAGTTTTCATCTGGGCTGAAACCAAAACATTTCGTTGCTGGAACACGTCAACCTTGCTCTGGTTTCCGTTTTGCGTGTAAACAGCAGACCAATCCCCGACCCCGGGGTCACGAACTGATCCACCGGCGCCGCTTTCCAGAATGAAGTTCTCGAAGCGGGTATCGCGCATCCAAACCTGGAAGTGTCGGCCTGGGGCCGTACTCGCTATTGCTTTGGCTACGGAAACCAAATCTTCACCTGACAGTAATCGACTTAGCAACTCGTCAAGTAATTGTTGGTTTGCTTCTTGGCGCGCGGTGAATTCGGCCACCCCGAATTTTTCATAAGCTTCAACTAGGAGAAGTTGACCGAGTCGGTCACCGGTGACTTCACCGTATGTCGGTGACGCAATTGGCCCTATGGCATTTAATACCGCCGCGATTGAGCTGAGGTCGAGGGTGATGACACCGTCAACTTCCGGGTAGTCACCGCCAATCCACGCACCGGACATCTCGCGCGCCGAATAAAGGAGCGACGGATGCGTGTTGGCAACTACCATCGGGGCATTGCGCGGATTCGTCGGGAAAAATGGATTACCCGACGGACCCCACCATTGCACTGGTGCATTTAGTGGCGGATACAACTGCGTACTCGTCTGCCCCTTGATCGGGATCGAAATTCGGCCGTCATCAAATTCCACAAGTACCAGGGTGAGTGGGGCACCGCCTGATGCTCGCATCTCGGCTTGATTGCCGATCGCAATGAGATATCGCTTTGGCGAATTTGCCCCGAGTGCATCGGGGAGTAGCGGTGCCAGATCAACCAACGCACTAAGCGCCCGCTGCACCGGCTTAACTTCCTTTAACGCTTTCTCCTGCACTGTGGCAAGGAACCCGGCCGCCGGACCGCTCGTGTTCACCATTTGCAATTGTGCAACGCTTGCATTGATGCCGGTGTTAACCGCGTCAACTCGCGGCGGTAGCTGTTTAAGCAAGTTGATGTCGATTGCCCCATCGCTGAAAATCTTCACTTCACCGCTCTTACCCGAGAGGTCACCGAAAATACTCAGTAGCTCTCCGGTGCTGGTGGTGATGTCACTCGTAGCAATTGCTAAGACCCGCCAGTTATCAACCGCCGTCGCGAAGCCCGGAATTGAACCGAGCAATTGCAATTGCGGCCCGCCGGCTGAGGCGCTAACCAGATCAGCAGCGGACTGCACTTCGTTAAAATTCGCCAACGCCTCTTCATAGTCGCCGGCCGTAAGTTGATCCACCGCCCCGGTGAGACTTGTTTGAAAATTACGAGCGCCCAAGGCCACAGAGACTAAGGACGACATCAGGCCGATTTGGAGCCACAGCATGAACCCGCCGGCAAGTACCACGAATACTAGGCCGAGCAGGACAAAAGGCCTTGGGCGTGACACTAGATGAGTATAGAAAGGCCGCGGCCGCTAGTAGGCGCCGTGACCGATCAGGACGACTTTGATGGTTTTGGCCACGATGACCAAATCCAGGGCCGGTGACCAGTGCTCGACATAGTCAAGATCCATGCGCATGCGCTCATCCCACTCCACCTGCTTGCGTCCGGAAACCTGCCAAAGGCCGGTCAGGCCCGGTTTTGTTAGGTGGCGGCGATGGTCGGCATCGGCAAAGAGGGGCAATTCAGATACGAGCACCGGCCTGGGGCCAACAAGTGACATGGTGCCGCCGATGACGTTGAAGATCTGCGGCATTTCATCAATCGACCAGCGACGCAGCACCCGACCGAATGACGTAATTCGCGGATCTTGCTTGTAACGATCAACTATGGAGGCATCGGGTACACCGATAACAGCTTCGCGTTCTTGATCAGCACCAACGCGCATGGTTCGGAATTTTGCAACAGTGATTACCCCACCACCGCGCCCAATGCGTTCTTGGAAGTAGAACATCGGGCCGCGGCTGGTCAACTTGGTGCCGATGCCAGCAACGATCATGAACGGCAAGAAGATCAAGAAGAATAAAACCCCTGCGAGGATGTCGAGGCCGCGTTTGATGGCGCGCTTTGGGCCGGTCAGATGCGGCTCATCAAGGTGCAGCAACGGAAGATCGGCCGCCATACGCATTGTCACCCGTGGGCCGGCGACGTCGCCGACCGAAGGCGCAACCAGAAGATCAACACGTGGGCCCTCTAACCGCCACGACAAACGCTGCACCACTTGATGACCAAGGGCCGGGGAACCAGCAACCGCAACGGTATCGGCGTCCTCGAGTGCGATGCGGGTCATGACTTCATCAAGCCATCTATCAAGTCCGGCGCTATCGATATCAGCCGCGGGCTCATCGATTACGTCAACAACAGTGAAGCCTGCTACCGGGTCGCGATCGAGCATGTCGACGATCTCGGACTTCTGGGGTTCGGCTCCAACCACAATCGTGCGATGCAGGAAGTGCCCGTAACGACGTTCGTGCCGCAGCCAGGAGCGCAGCGCCCAACGCACAATCAGCAGCAAGGCCAAACCTGTAACGAAGGTAATCAAGACGAACCCACGGGAAAGATCAATCTTGAAGGCGAACACCACGATCGCTACTGCGCCAAACACGGTGGCGGTAGCTGCGACAACGCGTTTAAATTCTTCGGAGCCGACACCTAATACTCGAGTGTCGTATGCACCACGAAGCACTAAGACCAGAACCCACGCGATGATCACGATTACAACTAACGACAAATATGTTGGATCGTTGATCTCAACGTTGAAAGGGATCGCCCAGCGCAGGATGAAGCCGGTGACACCAGCCAAGGTCACGGCTAAGACATCCAAGATGAAGACACGGATGGCATAGACACGCAGCGGGTCACGGCGCAGGTGGGGGCGATCGCGGTGGGAATGGGCTTCAGCCCAGCCGATTCGTCCCGGAGTTGCCGGGGCAGCGGTTGCCGGGGCAGCGGTTGCCGGGGCAGCGGTTGCCGGGGATTCCTCGATCGCCACCTGCCACCTCCTCCTAGCCAGCCAACCTGAGTGAACCCCAACGTTACCAGCGAAAAGCCCCTCCACCTTGGGGTGCAGGGGCTTTTCAGGGGACTTATCGCTTATTGAAGGTAGATCCGGACCGGTACCTCGGTAAGCGTAATTTCAGTATCGGCGGCCGATTCTTGGCAATTAGCAAGTGGGTCACAGATCAGTTGGGTGCCAGCCGGGGCGGTGTAAGCCACCTCGCCCGTCTGCGCCCAAGCCACCACCGACTTTTGCCCATCGCGCGAGAAGTTGCAGGTCACCGCGCCACCAGCGTCGTCGCAGCCATCAAAGGTCGACCCGATAACCCAGTTTTCGAGGGCGAAGAAGCCCTGCTCAGCCTCGGTGCCGGGGAACGCCTGAATACCTAGGAGGGGGATGGGCCGAAGTGACCAGATGTACCAATAGGAACGCGCAATGCCGTAGCGCAGGTCATCGATATAGGTGCGAACCACCCAGCCAGCTGCTTTTGCCCCGGTAATCTCGGTCTTCGGGATCGGGCCGGGGCCAGCTAGCCCGTAGTTGAGCTCGGTATCCCAAAGCGGCATGTCAGCCGGCGCACCTGCAGCCGTGATGGCTTTCTTGACGATATCGATCAAAAGACCGCGAGCAACTGGATCGCCTTCACCCGTCGGGTAAGTATGGATAGCAAGTACATCAATCGGCCAATCCTTGGCCGCCAGTGCTTTTAAGTAAGCGGGGTAGAAATTGTCGAAGGCCTTCGTCAGACGAAGTGCCGGTGAGGCTGACACCACGGTGGCCTCGGGGTCAATATCTTTGATGATCTTGTAGGCGCGGGCGGTCAGCTCGGCCATTTCTTCAGGGGTACCGCTGAAGAAGTCGGCGAGGTTCGCCTCGTTCCAGATCTCGTAGCTGGTGATGCGGCCCTTATAACGCGATACCACCGCGGTAACCCAGTTATCCCAATCAGCAAAATCCTTCGGCGCGCTATTGGCACCGGGGTAAGGCGGGTAGACCGTGTCGGTGAAGTCGCGGGCCGCCCACTCTGGGGTGGTGCCGAGCACCAGCATGATGTCGGTCATGCCTTTGGCCTCGGCGTTGTTCAGCGCGCCTTCAATGTTGTCCCACTTGTACTTACCTTTTTCAAGTTCGATCTGCGACCAAGCGGTGCCGTTATCCCAAAGCCGGAGCGCACCAAAAGGTGCCGCCGCCCAAGCTTCGGCTTCAACACCTTCGATGTGCATGCCAACCAATGTTGGTTGCACCGCATCTGCTGCGATCGAAGGTGCCACCGACGGCGCAGCCGAGGTTGGTGTCGGGTTAGCCGCACCACCGCAAGCGGTAAGCGCAAGTGCTGATGCGGTGAAAAGGGTTGAAACTAGGACTAACTTGCTGCGCCGAACCATGTTGGCATGCTTCCAATCGTTACGGGGGTGCCGGCGACCACGGGGGTCGTGACTCCTGCTGCTGTTGTCTGAACGGTAGCCCCTGCGGGCACGGTAAATGCACCCGAGCCGCTCGTGGCCCAGGCAACCGTCGATATTACGCCGGCTTTATTGATAGAACAAATGTTCACGGCGGCGGTCGAGCAATTCACATCGCCACCAACCAGCCAGTTATACGTGTACTGGTACCCGATTGCCGGTGCCGAACCGTCAAGCATGTTGATACCCAACAAAGTGGAAGGGGCGTACCAGTAGTACCAGTAGGCGCGCTGCACACCAAGGCGGACATCGTCAAGATAAGTCTGTGAAACATAGGCCGCTGCATCATCGCCAACAATGGTGACGTGGGGGACCGAACCTGGGCCGGCAAGACCGTAATTGATTTCGGTATCCCATAGTGGCCTCGCCGGTGCACCCGCTTTGGCCAGTGCAGCTTTCACGGTGGTGATGTAACTCGCCCGTGTGGCCGGGGTGCCGGTGCCCTCTGGATAAAGGTGAGCTGAGAACACGTCAACCGGCCAGCCACGCTTCTTTAAGCCTTTCAGGTAGGCCGGGAAGAATTTGTTGAACGCGGACGTCAAGCGCACCGTGCTGCTGGCTGCAACAACCTTCGCGGTCGGGTCGTACTTGCGAATGATCGTGTAAGCCTGCTTCGTCAGATCAGCCATCTCATCGGGGGTGCCCTGCCAGAAAGTCGAGAGGTTGGCCTCGTTCCAGATCTGGTAAGCGTCGATCGACGCTCCGTAGCGCTTGACCACACTGGTTACCCAGTCCTTCCAGATCTTTGAACTGGATGGCATCGATGCAGCGCCCTTATTGGGGTAGGTGCCCTGCTTTGGATTTTTGGCCGCCCACTTCGGCGTTGATCCGAGTACATAAAGGATGCTGGCGCCTTGCTTATTTGCGTTTGCGATGGATGCATCCAGGCCGTTCCACCAGTACTTCTTGGCGGTTTGCTGAACTAAGCCCCACGAAACTCCCGAATCCCATAACCGAATCGCACCGTAGTTCACACTCGGGTCGCCACCGGTCGAGATATTGGGCACGTGCATACCGAAACTGGTGTCGTCAATCACTACAGCATTTGCTGACGGCGCCATGGCGGCGGAGCCGGCCAAGACAGCGA
>JBIIOU010000055.1:0-11253 GCA_044336815.1 Candidatus Nanopelagicales bacterium
AGGGACTATCGTGTCCTGAACTCCCACGACCCATATTTGGTGCGGCCGTAAGACTGTGCGCTTTTACTCCGAACGCATATCGCCGTTTGTGGTCGCGCCTTAGGTGAGAAACACCGTGAGGTCAAACTTCATTGGCTGGTGTGGTGTACCGACATAGATCTCCGTTGGCCCGTTTACCTGCCAGCCTAGGTATTCGAAAAATCGTACATTCGATACCTGAATATGTGCGTCCATGATCGTGCCGCCTAGGGCTGCTGCGGTACGTACCGCCAACTGAACCAGATCGACTCCCAGATGCGAGGTCCGGTGCTCACGTTGCACAGCTAGGCGGTCGCCTTGCCAGCGATCTTCTCCAGCAATCGGATAGATCCGCACAGCGCCAACGATGCGGCCATCGGACTCACCTACCAGGTGGATGGTAGAAGGCTGGTCGTCGATTTCGTCGACGTCAGTCTGCGGAAATAACTGCTGTTCGCCAACGAAAATAGCGTGTCGCACCGCAAAGTGGCCTTCTCGCTCATAGGGCAGTTGCGCAACTCGAACCCTGAGATTCTCCTGCGCAAGGTCAGCTGATGCACTCATGAACTTGGTCGCGGGCCAATCTGCAGTGGAATGGCACTCGGGGCGAGCGGTTCGAGTGACTTCAGGCCCGAACATGCCTGGCAGCGCGCACATCCCGCCTTCGCGGTACCTGCGTTCATGCCCCGCAGTGTCATATAGGCCTGGATTCGGCGGTAGATGGGCTCAACGTATTCGCGCGAGGGCGAGGGCCAATCTGCCATCAGCGAACCGGCGACCGGTTTCAGTGGAACGACAAACGGGTAGACACCGATATCGATTGCGCGTCTGGCGCCCGCGATGGTGACCTCAGGATCTTCGCCCATCCCCAAGATGACGTAGGTCGATACCTGCCCTTCGCCGAAGACTTTGACGGCCCGTTCCCACGCTGCAAAGTACGACTCGATCCCGGATGCAGCCTTGGCCGGTGCAACGCGCGCGAGGACTTGTGGATCGAAAGTCTCGACGTGGATGCCGACCGAGTCGATGCCCATGTCACCGACCTCATTGATTACGTCGAGGTCAAGTGGTGGCTCGAATTGGACCTCGACCGGGAGTCCACTTGCCTCCTTGACCGCCTGCCCACATCGCCCGACATAACGCGCACCGCGATCCACACCGCGTGAGCTACCGGTAGTCAACGTCGCATCGACCGCGCCATCGAGATCGCGGGCGGCAACCGCCACCTCGGCGAGCATCGCCGGGGTCTTCTTCACGATCGTGCGACCGGACTCAAGTGAGACTCCGATGCCACAGAAGGTGCACTGGTCGTCATTACCCCAGTAGGCGCAGGTCTGGACCACGGTGCTCGCGAGTGAATCAAGGTGAAGCAGGGCGATCTTTTCGTAGGGAATACCGTCAGCGGTCACCAAGTCGTAGAACCGCGGGCGCTGCTCAGCCCGCGCTGATGCGACCCGAACTTCGTCGCGATAGATGCCATAGCCGTCGTCCTCGGCTTTGAGCAGGTACGGGGAGGTCGAGGAAGTGGCATTACCCGTGGGTGCGGTGACCGGATAGCCCTCGATCCACAGCATTCCGGAGTCCGTCGGTCCAGCGCCACCTGAGCGCCGCTCCATTTCGCCTTCGACACGTAACCCCCGAGCCTGCACATCCATGATGAGGCTGCTGACATCCCACGAAGCGGGCTCACCGGCGATCGCGCGGCCATCGGCCTCGATCGACTCGTAAACCTGGGCGTAGTCCAAGATCGCCGTCATCATGCCTCCAATACGGGGCTCAAGAACAGCCCCTCTAAATCCCGTCCGTTGATCTTAGGAGACGAGACATCATTTTTAGTCAATTTTCCCGAAACTTGATTACCCAGTCTGGCCGTCGACAGCCTGCCGTAAAGCTGCGGCTTCATCCAGCCATTCCTGACGATTATCGAGATCTATAGCGAGCGAGGGGCCTGCCTCCCCGCTTTGGTACAACTCTATGCGAAACCGCGCGTGGCCAGTAAGCGGATCGGGCGAGATCGTACGAACGAGCCGTATCGCGGTTTCGAGGTGAACGTCCACCCACCGCTGAACAACTGCAAACCCAAGGGTGTTGGCGTCCGGGGCCTCCACGGTGGCCCAGGTTTCCCCTGCGGCCCTGGCATTCTCAATCGCACGGTCATCGGAGTTCACGGCCAGTTCGGCGCGGATGACGCGGTAGCGCTGGGCGAGGGCGGCATCGACGACCGCCCACTCGTCGAGGTCCGCCAGGACAATGGCCTGCTCACTGGCGATCCCGCGAAGGCGAATCAGCGCGTTTGGGCGCAGGATTTCGAGATCCTCGACTGAGGCCCCGGCGCCATCAAGATGACGGGCTAGGTGCCCGACCAAAGTTACGGCCCGCTCATAGCGGTCGGTGTCGGTCATGGCCAGTGGGTAAATCTGACGCTCAGCTGACTCAATCCGAGCGACAAACACTGTGGTTGCTTCCGGGTTTGAGGAATTCATTTGCACATTGTGTCGCACCATGCCAAAACGTTTACTATAGTGTCGATCCAGTGTCGTATGACATATGGGGAAACAGACCATCACAGTTCCCGCTCCGGAGAAAGGCGTTACGTGACGGACCAGCGCGTATCAAGGACCGCAGTCATCGCGCTCGGTGGAAATGCAATCACCCTCGAGGGTCAAACTGGCACCTACGAGGAGATGCTTGCAAACTGCCAGACGATGGTGAAATCAATCGCGGCTATTCATGAAGCTGGGTGGCGCGTGGTGATCACACACGGTAACGGTCCGCAGGTCGGAAATCTCGCAGTACAGCAGGACGAGTCCGAACTGCTCGTGCCTGGCCAGCCGCTCTACGCCCTCGGCGCCATGACCCAAGGGCTGATTGGTCACCTGATCGAGACGGCCTTACTCAACGAGCGCGGCCACGGGATCGGCTCGGTAGTGAGTGTCGTGACACATGTTGACGTCGACCCGAATGATCCTGCATTCAGCAACCCCACCAAGCCAATTGGTCCGTTCTACAGTCTCGAGCAGGCCCAGGCGCGCTCCGCGCGGACCGGACAGCCAATTGTCGAAGACGCCGGACGAGGCTATCGAGTAGTGGTGGCCTCCCCTAGACCGCGCCGCGTGCTAGAGCGCGGGGCCATAATGGCGCTAGTCGATCAAGGTTTTATGGTTATTGCCGGTGGTGGTGGTGGCATCCCCGTTGTAGATGAACGGGGAACGATTCGAGGGGTCAATGCGGTGATCGACAAGGACAGAGCTGCCGCACTGCTCGCAACAGAACTCGCCGCCGATGCCCTCGTTCTAGTAACCGGGGTGGACACGGTGCTATTGGATTTCGGCAAGCCAGCCCAGCGCGAACTAAACCTCGCAACCGCTGACGAGATGCGCGCTCATGCGGCGGCTGGCCAGTTCCCAGCGGGCAGTATGGGCCCGAAGGTGGAGGCCGCGATCGAGTTCGTCGACGCGCGCGATGGCCTAGCCGTTATCACCAGCGCGAACCTGATGTGCGCCGCGCTGGTTGACAAAGGCGGCCCCGGCACGCACATTGTCAGGAGCGCCCGCGCATGACGACATCCTTTGCCATTCGGCTTTTCAAGGACACCTATCTCGACTCCGTGCTGCAGATGTCCGGGACCCGCGTCCTCGAAGAGAGTGCGGGAGTCATCTGGGGATCCTCTGCGATGGCCACACCCGCCAATATTGAGGAGCTAGTTTTACGCGGATTCCCAGCCCAAGATCTCGAGGGAGCCAAGCCCGGCGATCTATTCATTGCAGTCGAGGCCGACGATGAGGACGCAGCCTTGGGCGCTGCCGACCGCGCAGAAGCCGCCGTATTTTCAAGTCGCCGCGCGGCGATTACCGGGGCCGAAGAGGCACCTATCTCTTTAGACCAGGCCCTGCGACTCCAGCCTTCGGCGAATATCGCCATTATCTCGGTGCCAGGCGACTATGCCGCATTGGAGGCGAACAAAGCGCTCGGGCGCGGCCTTGATGTCCTCCTGTTCAGTGACAATGTAAGTCGGGCCGACGAGATCGCTCTGAAGGACCACGCCGCCGCCCGAGGCCGACTCGTAATGGGGCCAGGTGCCGGGACAGCCATGCTCGCTGGTGTCGGGCTCGCGTTCGCAAACGTCGTGTCTCCCGGTCCTGTTGGGGTAATCGCCGCCGCCGGCACCGGCGCTCAGGAGGCAATGGCCCTGCTGGACCGGTGGGGGGTAGGTGTCTCACAGGTCATCGGACTCGGGGGCCGCGATCTCAACGAAGATATCGGCGGTCGCATGGCGGCGCTGGCAATCCAAGCACTGAAGGGCGACCCCAAGACCGAGATAATCTTGTTCGTCTCTAAACCGCCAGCACCACAAGTTGCGAAGTACGTGATGTCACTTGCCGATGGGATACCCATGGTCGCCGCATTCATGGGGGTCGACCTAGAAATGACAGCACCCCCCGGGGTCATCATCGCCGACACCCTAGAAGGCGGAGTGCTCAGAACCATGGAGTTGCTCGGGCGGGGCACCCCGGATACCTGGGTGACTCATGGTCCCACCATCGCAGAAGCGATAGATCGACTGCCGGCCGAACGTACCCTCATCCGCGGCCTGTTCTCCGGCGGAACTCTCTGCTACGAGGCCTTGGTTCTCCTAGCAAAAACTTATCCTCTTCCGGTGTACTCAAACACACCCATCGACAAGTCACTTTCACTGCCGGCGCCAGACGGCTCGTCAGTGTTACTTGACTTGGGCGAGGAGGAATACACGAAGGGTCGACCGCATCCGATGATCGACCCCATGGCCCGCATTGAACAGCTAGAGGAAGCTGCGGCCGACCCAAGGGTTGGCGTCATCCTGCTCGACGTCGTGTTGGGCTATGGAGCACATCCTGACCCGGCCGGGGTCTTAGTTCCAATCGTCAGTGCCATCATGGCGGATGGGGGACCCCAGGTGGTCGCCTATGTACTAGGCACCGACAAGGACCCACAGAACTTCGCCGCACAGGTCGCCAAACTCGTCGACGCTGGCTGTCTCGTCGCGGAAACCAATGCGGGCGCAGCGATCGCTGCCGGAGCGATTGCCTCGCGCGACCGGGCAAAACGTAGTCTCTCCCTGTGACTTTCCAGGGGCGACTCGGCATTCTCACCTATTCGACAAAGCCACGCGGCGGTGTCGTTCATTCCCTTGAGCTCGCTGAGGCACTTCAAGCTCGCGGCGTTGACGTTCATCTTTTCGCCCTAGGCGGCCCGGGCGAGTCATTTTTCCGGGCCACGTCCGTACCGTTCACCCTGTTCCCGGCCATCGAAGGCGCGGTTACTTTGGATGACAAAGTGTTCGCTTCGGTCGACTCAATGGCCCGCGGGCTTGCCACAGCGGCATCGGACTTCGACGTCCTCCATGCTCAGGACTGCATCTCCGCCAGGGCTGCGGCCCGGGTTCGAGACTCCGGCAACGGCCCGCAGGTGGTGCGGACCGTTCACCACGTAGATGACTTCACGACCGCAGCGCTCATCGATTGCCAGCGCAAGGCGATCATCGAGCCCGATCACCTGCTCGTCGTTAGTCGAGAATGGCAGGAGACCCTCCGGCGGGACTACGGCGTCGAATCTCACATAGTGCACAACGGTGTTCGGACCGATCGGTTCCCGCCAATCAGCGACGAGGTGCGGTCCCGGCTGCGCGACTCCGTCAGATCAGCTGATCGGATGGTGCTCCTAGCCGTAGGAGGCGTTGAGCCGCGCAAGGGCAGTCGCGAACTCTTTGAAGCAATCGGCATACTCCGAGCTCGCGGTAAGAAAGTTGTGCTCGTCATACTCGGCGGTCATTCATTTCAGGATTATGAGGCTTACCGATTGCAAGCTCTTGAAATGTTGCCCGGCCTCGGCCTAGCTCTCGGTGAAGACATCATCCAAATCGGTACTGTCGATGACCTAACACTCGCCCAGTGGTTCCGAGCCGCCGACATCCTCGCCTACCCGTCCGTAAAAGAAGGGTTCGGCCTCGTCGCCCTTGAAGCTTTAGCCGCAGACCTACCGGTCGTCGCGAGCAGCATCCCAGTTTTCGCTGAATTCCTAACCGACCGCGTTAACGCCCTGCTCCCCGAGGTCGCAAACCCTACGGCGCTCGCAGATTCGTTAGAGGAGTTGATTCAGGACCCCGCGCTGCGTGCAGCCTTGGTTAATGCCGGCCGCGAGGTCGTGCCTAACTACACGTGGGATGCCTCCGCGGCACGACATGAGGACCTGTATTCAACTCTCCTGTGAGAGATTCGGTCAGTGTTCGTGGTCCCCGTGTTCGTGGTCCCCGTGTTCGTGGTCCCCGTGATCATGATGATCAGCATGCCCGTGATCATCATGGTCATCGTGGTCCCCGTGATCATGATCATCGTGGTCGCCGTGATCATGACCGTGGTCGTAGCCCGCAGGTCGATCGGCGAGCTCCTGGGCCCGCTCGCGCAGCGCATGAGCCGGAATAAGGTCGTGAGAGACCGAGATCTGCTCGAGCGCGGTGAGCCAGCACTGGTAATAGCTATAGCAGTCACCCGGCTGAGCTAACTGCTCCCAAGTGGAGATCGCCGTGATGAGTTCCTCCCGAAACTCGTCCCAGGTGAAGGCTCCTGCCTCGTTAAGGCTCATCGCCAATCCGAATGCGCGGCTCTCCCATGGCTCAGCAAAAACGAGTTCGCCATTGGCTCGCGGCGGCGCCGCTGGCCCTTCGACATCAAGTTCAATAACGGCAGACATCAGGCCTCCACCGAAGCAACGCCGACCATCGCGTCGCGGGAGACAAGTGCGACTAGCTCATCCTCAGACATCCCCTGCGAGGCTGCCGGACGCTGCGGGAGTACGAAGAAGCGCACCTCAGAACTGCTATCCCAGACCGTTATTTCAGTGCTCTCCGGGAGTGTCAGGCCCATCTCGGCTAACACGGTGCGCGGCTCCTTAACAACCCTCGCCCGATACGCAGGATCCTTGTACCAGGTCGGCGGCAGGCCGAGTAGCGGCCATGGATAGCACGAACACAGGGTGCACACGACGACGTTATGAACGGTGTCGGTGTTCTCCACCACAACGATGTGCTCCCCCTGCGGCCCCTTGAAGCCGAGTTCGGCTACCGCGGTCGTACCGTTATCGAGTAGGCGTGCCTTGAACTCAGGATCGGTCCAGGCTTTCGCAACCACTTTCGCCCCGTTCAGCGGGCCGACGTCCTTTTCGTAAGTCTTGATGAACGAATCCATGACATTTGGATCCACGAGCCCACGCTCGACCAGCAGTTGCTCTAGCGCTTCGGTTCGAAGCTTGATCGGAATGCGATCGGCGCTGACATCGGTGCTCATGATGCATCCTCCATGTAGTCCTCGTAAAGGTCAGTGTTGAGGGTAAACCGCTCGGCGGTAGGGCCGAACAACTCTTTGGAATCAAAACTTACCGTGTACACCCACTGAGCATTCTCCGCGATGAAGTGCGCATGGGTGTCCGGCAACACCTGAGCCGGCTCCACGATCGCTACCACACCAACATGACCCTGCGTGTAACGCTGAAGCCTCGTGTGACCGGGCGCCTGCATGACGCGCGCGCGCACGAGTTGGCCGACTCGAAAACGCTGTGGCGTCTCGATCACCCGGATAGAGCCTGCAGCCGACGGTGTGTACTCAGGCTTGTGCGGTTCGGGCGCAGGTGGCTCCTCGACATTGCCGCCTGTCATATTTTTCGCTCGCGCCTCCACCGCTCCGGGGGCGATGATGTCGCTGTCCATGAGGAGATTCTCGGCCCCGTAGAGCCAGCGGCCGTAGTAGCCGTCATCGAAATAGTGCTCCGCATCGAGCCGGTTCATGGCATGGCGGAATGCGTCAAGGTTCGTACCAGACAATCGCATCGATAAGAGCGAGAGCGCGAAAGCGCGGCCCTCCCAATCCTCCTTAAACACCGGGTCATTCGGATCAACTACCGGTGCCAAACCCCAACCCTCGGCTCCACCGAGATCGGCGACACCACTTGCCACTTGAACTTCAGTCATGCCTATCTCCAAGTCAGTGCGAGCGATCGAGAACTTACCGAGCTTCCAAGCGCTGGTCGAGGACGAGATCGCCCTCGACCAGCGGCACTGGAACTAGAGCGTCCAGGTGTTCATCTGGAACGCGCCCTCACTCCACGCGGTAAGCGCGGAGTCAAGAACGTCAAGCGGGTTGAACGGGACAACACCTGGGATGAGATCGTCCTCACCAAAGCCGTAGAGGGCACCCATGGCGAAACGGCACGCGTAGATGGTCGCGCCTTCCTTCATGAGGGTCTTCAACTGCTCGTTGATAGCGAGGTGACCTGGGAAGGCCGCCTGGCCGACGCCTGGCCAACCGCGCGTGCCCGAGGCAGCGAGTACGCCAGGGCCGTACAGGACGATGTTCACGTCGAACCCCTTGCGCACAAGACGGGTCGAGGTCAACAGGTTGACGAGCAGGACCGAGCCCTCGTAGGGAACTGTGTGGATGAAGACAAATGCCTTCTGTCCCGGCTTGGCCTTGATGTCTGGGAATAGCTTCTCTTCAGAATTGAACAGCGACTCGCCGTCTGCCGGAAGAGTTCTGTGCACGGTCTTTGGCATTTGTCCTCCAATATTTGTTCGTACCACCCACCTAGACTGCCGGACCCTCCGGCAACCCTTGCTTTACCCACTGCTTGGTGTGGCTCCCGGGAATGGCCACCATGATCCGCTTGCGCAGACCCCATGGCAATACCCGGTAGATCGGGATGAACACCTTCGTCCAGAAAAGGGACCCCGCGGTGTCCGGCGGCGGATAGCCGCGCCTGCGCGCGACACGAGCCTGCGAATCTCGAAGCAGGTAATGCTGCGAGTTACTCCTAAGCCAGGCCGATGGCGATGTCATGTCAGAGCGCCTTCGATGCTGCAATGCCCTTTTGTGCCGCAACGGCGATCGGCTCGTTCAATGCACCAATCGGCGGCGAGTAAACGTTCTCCATCGATGCGAGGTCATAGAGGGTAAGACCAGTTTTAACCGCGACTCCGAGGAAGTCGGCTCTTTCTTTGATCCCCTCGCCGCCGACCATTTGGGCCCCAATGAGGCGCAAAGTGCCGGGTTCGGCGATTAGCTTTACGCGCACCTTCTTCACGCCTGGGTAATAGCGCGCGCGTGAGATGCCGTCTGCTATCCCAATGACATGCGGCATGCCAAGTGCATCGGCTGTTACTTCACCAAAAGCTACGCCGCCGACCATCCATTTTCCGGCGACCATGCCCCATGGAACGTATACCGGGTTATAGGTTCGAGAGCCGCCCGCCGCATTGGCACCGGCGACTTTGCCCTGCGCGTATGCGTGGCTTCCGGTTAAACCCTGCAAAGGTAGGCCCCCAAGACCATGCGGCACTTCGCAAACATCGCCGCAGGCCCAAACCGACGGCGTCGAAGTCTTCATGCCACCATCGATGATGACGCCCCCGGTGCTACCCGTCTTCAATCCGGCCGCAACCGCAAGGTCGTTGTTGGGCACTTTGTGAGTTGCGACGACGACAAGATCGCAGTCGATCTCGCCATCGGATGTCATGACCCCACGCACCGAGCCCTTGTCGTCACCCAGAAAAGCCTCGAGCGTGGTGTTCCAGTGCATTTGCACTCCAAGCTCGGTCCATGACTCGTGTACGAGCTCAACGATGTCTGGGTCAGCTACCTCGCCGAGGGCCCAGGGATTCGGATCGATGACATGTGTCTCGATGCCCCGATGCGCAAGTGCCGTGACCATCTCGACTCCTAGTGGTCCGGCCTCGACCACGACGGCCTTCTTAACCGTATCGAGTCGCTTATCCCACTCCATGGCTTCACGAATGTTCTTGACGTAGTAAAGGCCGTCTAGGTCACCCCCCGGCACACCCGGATTGGCATACCCAAAACCGGTTGCGATTACTAGGGAATCGTAGGAAACGGGCTCCCCATTGAGTACCTGAACTGTCTTCTTCGAAGTATCTATCGACGTGACGGTCGAGTTGTAGCGGATATCAATACCTGCATCGATATAGGCCTGCTTGTCCGCGAGGAACAACGCCTCAAAACTCGGAATCTCCTTGCCGTGCACGAATGGAATCCCACATGGGCTGTAGGCAACATCCTCGAATTCAGTGAAGACTATGACCTCCGCGCCCGGGTCTACCGCCTTCGCGCCACCTGCAGCACCTAGTCCGGCGCCACCGCCGCCGATTACCACAATGCGTTGAGCCACGCCTTGCCCCACTTTCAGATTAGGAATCCAGTCGTACACAATAGGTTGCTAAGCGTTCACCATCCTACATATCGTAGGGCCTGTCAATCGCTTTTGCAGAATCCCTGATCAATGGTTTTTCAGGGCCGTCCACGTACCTCTACTTCGAAGGATGCCCTACTCCCCAACTGGGATACGATCGGCGTTCACACACAGGAGGACTCTCGGTGGCACGTACCGTAACAAAGCCAGGAAATGAGCCCACGTCCGCTGCGGCCAAATCAACCTCGCGGGCAGCGCCAAAGGCCTCGGCGAAGGCGGCGCCCAAGCCAATTGCCACTGTCCAACGTGAAGAAATCGTCAACATGATCGGGCCAAAGATTGCAGCCCTTCGCAAGGCTCAGGGGCTCTCCCTACAGCAGTTGGCCACCAGCAGCGACGTGTCGGCAGCCGCAATCCACAAGATCGAGCGCAGTGGAATGGTGCCAACAGTGACCACGCTTCTCAAAGTCGCAGGTGCCCTCGGTGTTCCAGTTGGCTATTTCGTCGCCGAAGATGGCCCGCATCCGGAGTCAGTGCACTTAACCCAAGACGGCACCGGCCGCGCCGTATACACACCCCATGTTGGACTTGCCCTCACCGGCATTAGCGGGTCGTATCGTCAATTCCAAGCCGCCGCCGCCGTGGCGACCATGGACCCCGGAGCTGACAGCGGTACCAAGTTGCTGAAGCATCCGGGTGAAGAGTTGGTCTTCGTGCTTAGTGGCAAAGTGAAGTTCACCGTTGGCGGGCAAGATTTCTCCATGGGGCCCGGTGATTCACTCCACTTCAATGGCGATGTGCCGCATCATTGGTGCAACAAAAGCAAAAAAAAGGCCGAACTGATATGGGTCGCCCTCCGCAACGGCTAACTAAGTGCACGCTCCACCACGGTGATCTCCGGGGGCCGCTTCAGCGTGTTTGTTACGTAGCAGGTTCGCTCCGCAGCTGCAATTAGCATTTCCACGACATCATCAGGGGCCTCAATGTCAACCTCGATCCGGATCG
>JBIIOU010000239.1:0-2824 GCA_044336815.1 Candidatus Nanopelagicales bacterium
CGGAATGTCAGCGACGTTAATTCCAACCATCGCCTCACCCAATCCGCGCGATACTTTCGCTACTACATCCGGATTATCAAAATTCATGGTTGCTTGCACGACGGCTTCAGCGCGACGTACCGGGTCGCCGGACTTGAAAATACCTGACCCAACAAATACCCCGTCGGCACCAAGCTGCATCATCATCGCCGCATCAGCAGGAGTTGCAATGCCGCCCGCGGTGAATAACACCACCGGCAGCCTGCCCAGGCGTGCGACTTCAACGACAAGGTCATAAGGGGCTTGCAACTCTTTTGCGGCCACGTACAGCTCATCCGATGACATCGAAGTCAATCGCGCGATATCACCACGAATGCGACGCATATGAGTGACCGCATTGGAGACATCACCGGTACCCGCCTCGCCCTTCGAGCGGATCATCGCCGCGCCTTCGTTCAACCGGCGCAGTGCTTCACCGAGGTTGGTCGCACCACAGACAAAAGGCACGGTGAAAAGTTGCTTATCAATGTGGTTGGCATAGTCGGCCGGGGTAAGAACCTCAGACTCATCAATGTAATCAACGCCGAGTGATTGCAAAATCTGAGCTTCGGCGAAGTGGCCAATCCGGGCCTTCGCCATAACTGGCACACTTACCGCATTCATAATGGCGTCGATCATGTCGGGATCAGACATGCGCGCCACCCCACCTTGTGCGCGAATATCGGCCGGGACCCGCTCTAGCGCCATTACCGCAACGGCGCCGGCATCCTCGGCAATCTTCGCCTGTTCTACGTTGACAACATCCATGATGACGCCGCCCTTGAGCATGTCGGCCATCCCGCGCTTGACCCGGCTGGTACCAGTCACTGCCTCTTGATCGCCCATGACACCCTCTCAACTTCGACGGAAGTTACTACGTGTGAACACGATGATACGCCTAATAATGGCAGTTGTGTGGCCGGCCCTTAGCGCTCGGTCAGCCCATGCGGGCGAGTGTCGTCCATCTCACATGTCTCCGGCCAGGCGGTATGACCGGCGAGACGAAAGGTTCGCACCAGGAACTGGCTACGCACCTGACGGCAGGCTCGAACCGCGTCATTGTGAAAACGGCGTGACAGTTGGACCCGACGGAAGGCCGCATCGAGTTCATCGAGCAACCCGCTCCCCAACTCGGTGATCTCGATCTCAGCAGTTTCTTCGGGATCTTCAAGGGCCGCATCCAATGCCGCGGTTAGGTCACTTTCGGCCTGCGCTTTAGAAACCGCATCAAGATCTGCTGAAGTTCTAGCCGCGTGAGCTGCATCTGCAATGAGCAGACCACTGGCGGGATCAAGTACCCCGGCGGTTGCAAGTTCAAGGGCTACCGACGAACGCCTGAGTAGATGAGCGTCTAGAGCTAAGGATGACGTTTCGATGCGCTGATGTAAGCGATCGATGCGTCCGGCCGTCATGCTCAAGTACAACCCCAGAATCACAAGTAACAATGTGATGATTAATAACGGCCACATTACGACACCGGCCGCATCCCGAGGCGCCCGACAATTTGGCCTCGAATATCGGTGGTCACTTTTTCACCAGGCATGCCAACACTTTCGTACACCGCGATGACATCATCCACAACAACGTCCCAATCAAACTCCCGAACACGCGTCCTTCCGGCTTCCACAAGTTGCTCGCGAGCAGCTGAGTCACCCAATAGGAGCACCGCTTGTGCAGCCAAATCCGAAGAATCCTCATTGGCGAAAAGTGCACCTGACTTACCATCTTCAAGCACTCGCCTAAATGCAAGCAGATCTGAGGCTAAAACAGCGGTTTCGGCGGCCATAGCTTCGATGAGCACGATGCCAAATGACTCACCACCGGTATGCGGTGC
Source organism: Candidatus Nanopelagicales bacterium (assembly GCA_044336815.1). Taxonomy (GTDB): domain Bacteria; phylum Actinomycetota; class Actinomycetes; order S36-B12; family S36-B12. Next base: position 1,853 of record JBIIOU010000239.1, read on the forward strand.
CACATAGAGATCAACGGATCGCAGCGCACGAGCCTTATCTTTATCACTTAAGCGACCAAGGAAGGTGACCGATTGCGAAAGCGCCGGGTTCAAATTTTCATTTTGCTCAGTGAGGTCACCGGGGCCTGCAACATATACCTGGACATTGGGTATCTGAGCGATGATCGTAGGCAGCGAATCAAATAACACATCGAGGCCTTTGCGGGGTTCGTCGATGCGTCCAAGAAATAAAATGGTCGGGACATCTGCAGCTATTTGCGGCAAACGACCATCTTCGTGGAAAGCAGCCACGCGGACACCATTAGGGATGAGCACCGCATCCCCACCAACATGGGCAACCAAAGTGCGCCTTGCATCTTCACTAACCGCGATACTGCCACGAACCTTCTCCATTGCGGTTTGTGCGATGTAGTAGCCAGCGGAAAGCATTCGTGAACGCACATGTGATGAGTGCCAAGTAGCGACTATCGGCCCTCGAGCAACCCAGCAGGCCAGCAAGGACAAGCCAGGGGCCAGTGGCTCATGTATATGCAGCACATCAAAATCTCCGTCGCGCACCCAGCGCCGCACGTTATTCGCAGCCTTTAGTCCAAAATTCATCCGGGCGACCGCGCCGTTGTAGGGCACCGATACAGCCCTCCCACCGTCAACAACCCATGGCGGCAAATCTGCAGGATCATCAACTGGTGCAAGGACACTGACCGTGTGGCCGTGCTCTTGCAGAGTGAGTGCGAGATCAGCCACGTGTGAGCGCACCCCACCGGGGGTATCCCAGGTGTAGGGGCAGACCAAACCGATTTTCATTACGAGCTCGCCGCGCGTCTAGCCGGATCCAAATCGGCTAACCATACTTTTTGGAGCATATGCCAGTCGGTTGGATGTGCACGAATGCCATCTTCGAAGGAGTGGGCAATCTGCTGGGTCATTTCGCGCACCTGCTCAGCTCGACTTAACCCACTTGGAGCCACCACC
>JBIIOU010000240.1:0-2816 GCA_044336815.1 Candidatus Nanopelagicales bacterium
GCGCATCCTTGTTGTAAGGGTGCGCGCACATTATTACCGGCACCGGCCCGCCGCCGCGCAACAGATCACCGGGGCTACCCGGGGCCGGACGAAACACGTTGGCCCGCAGCACGATGCCATCGCGGGCGGTTATCGGGACATTCCACTCGGCAATGACGCCGGTAGGTGGCGGGGTGATTGTTATCGGTGGTCGTGCCATCCCGTGCAGGCGCCGGGCCGCCGTTCGCGGGCTCGCCAGTTTCATCACATGCTCCAAACGAGGTTGGGTTCTTTCCTACTCACAGGTTACCGGGCCACTGGGGCGCGAACCACTGAAATGCCGAAGGGGGCCGGAAATATCCGACCCCCTTCGAAACCTACAAACTGACTAAATTGTTAGGCAGGCGGACGCGTACAAATCCGCCGGGATGAGCGCATCTGCTGGCGCATCGGTGCCACTTGTGTTCGGCCATGGGGTGCCACAAACATCAGCGACTGCCTTGGGGATCCAGAACTGGCCCTCGGCTTCGAAGATAAAGGAGGTCGGTGCGCCCTGGGGGCCATCGGCTGGCGCATCAGCAGCGCCCAAGATTCCAGTAACGACGGCCCAGCCCGACGCGCATTCAACAGTGTCGATCGTGAAGACATTGTCGGCACCAAGTGCCACTGCGGCCGCCTGCACCGAGGAGTCAAGCGCTGCCTTATCGCAGGTGGTCATGCCACCAATCGGGGAGGCTGTAGCCGATGCGGCTGTGGTTGCCTCAGTTGCGGTACCACCTGATGAGCAGGCGCTCAGGCCGGCGATCGCCAAGGCTGCGGCCCCCAAAAGTGCTGCGAACTTCATGTTGCTGCGCATGGAAAACCCTTCGAGTTATTTGAATATGAACCTTCATTGTCACCTGATCACCGGGCCAACCAGCACAGCACACGCCAGCGCCCCATAAATGTGACCAAACCGAGTGGGTGCCAACTGAGCGATGGCGCCCGCCACCACCACTAACCGCGGCCGCGCGGTTGCCGAAGTCGAGGACGACCTGGCTAAGCGAGCCGGACGTCCGTCATTGACGGGCCAATCCGAGCACTCCCCGCACATTTCCTTTCGGATCCCACCCGAACTCAAAGCTCGCGCCGAACAAGCCGCGCGCGAGCGGGGCACCACGGTGTCCAAACTCGCCCGAGAGGCTTTCGAGCGTTTCCTCGCGTCGTAGGTGCCGAGCGATCGGCGCCTTGAGCCGGCCGGCGGCAGTGTCAGATCGCTCACCAGCACCCCTACTACACCAATGCCCGCCCAATCCGCCGCATGGTCTTTTCCGGCAGGTACCGCGATAACACAGCACTAGGCCCAACAATGATCAGCAACTCCCGGGCCCGACTCATCCCGGTGTAAAGCACGCTGCGCGGATCAGCGCCGGCATGGAAGCCATCGATGGCAAGCACAACAACGGGCCGCTCCAACCCCTTGAACCCAGCGACGGTGGAGTAGAAGACATCATCGGTCGCCCATAGCTCCTTCCAATAGCGGGTCTTATCGTCACCGAATTCAAGATGCACCGGGTGACGATGCGCGGTGGTCAGCAATGCCACATGCTCGGGCAGCCAGCCGCGCCGCTCGAGTAGGTCAGCCACCACATCATCGGCGGCATCGATCACCTCGGTCAGGTGGCAGTCGACATACTCAACCGGATACGCGGGGCCCGCCTTGGCTTTGACGTCGGCACTGATTAGTGGCCGAAAGGTGTCGACGATCTGCTGAGAATTACGCAGGTTGTCATCGAGTGTCAACTCGGTCATGGGCAAATCCGGGCGCCCGCGCCGGTCGGAGAAGACCACCTGTTCGTCATCCTTAAACACCGCAAGTTTGAAGTCTGACGACGCAGCCGACGCGAGCAGCGCCGGCCACCACGAGTCAGCGAAATCCTGCGCCTCATCGACGACGAATGCGGTGAAACGCTCTTCGGGAGCCAGGCATACCGCGGCCGCACGAGCTAACTCCACGGCCTCTTTCTCCCAAAAATCCCAACCCGCATCAGGTGCCGGTGAAACGCCCCACTGATAGCCGAGGTAGTGGAAAGTGCCAATAAATGCTGGCTGCGACTTCTCCGGCAGGTCAGCGAAGATCTTCTGCACCATCTCAATAACCCCGCGTGTGTACGAGACGAAACACACGCGCTCACCGGCCTCCGCCCAGCGGCGTGCCTGCTCAATCGCCAGCCAGGTCTTACCGGTGCCGGCCGAACCGGAGATCTCCAGCAGTCGGTGCTTGCGCACCGCCTTAAGGATGCTCGTTTGCGCAGCACTTAAATGATCAACATGCTGCAGCCGAGCCGCGGTGCGCTCGGCGATCTCCGCGGGCTCATTTGCTGTGCCCCGCAAAAGACCAACCACCGCCTCCGCCCAACCCGCCGCCGGCACTGGCACCTGCAAATCAATGCGACCAAGGCGGTCATGAACCAATCGAGAGATGTTATCTAGATCCTGCTCGCCGATCAGCAGATCACGGCGGCCTTCGGGGCCCATGTCACCGGTGACATGCGTATACGGCAGGGCAATCATCCAGGCCGCCCGCAAGTGACCGCGCGACCAAGTCGGCTGCCGCTCGATAAACCGACGTAAGGCATAAACGTTATTACGAGCCTGACGGACCGGATCGATATTGTGTGAGCCGCTCGCGTCGGTTTGCTTCCAACCGCCCTCCCGATACGAGACAGCACCGCCCTTAACTTCGATCGCCACCGCACCGCGATCAGGCATCAGCACCAACAGATCGATCTCTACCTCGCCGTGCTCAATGTCAGTGAACCGAACACCGTGCATCAGCACATCGTGGGGGCGCAGGT
>JBIIOU010000241.1:0-2808 GCA_044336815.1 Candidatus Nanopelagicales bacterium
CACCTACTGGCCCATGCGGCCGCTGGCTATCAATCTCGTTGTGATGCCGAAGTCATCGCCGAGGCGACGGGCTTGGTGGAGGTGGAGCAGGCCCGGGTACGGCTGGTTGACCGGCTGCGGGCGACAACCGGCCGGGTGGGTATCTCGGTGGCTGGGTTGCCGGTGATTTATGGGTCCGTGGTCGATGTTGGTGCTGACTTAATTCTCATTGCGGGCGTAGATGAAAAAGGCTGGGCCTTGCGCAGCACTGCGGTGATCGCCATATCCGGGCTGGCGGTGGGCCTACGTGATGAATGTCCGGGCCCGGTAATCCCAGGGCTGACCTGGCCACGGTATCTGCGGCAATTGGCCGGTTCTTGGGTCCGGGTGCATACCGGTGATGGCGAGATACATGTCGGTGAACTTGCGGGGGTGGGTGCTGATTTCGTTGATCTCAACGTGGGTGGTGCTGGCCAAATTGGCTACGCCTCAACCATTTCACTCACTGCGGTGATAGCGGTGCAGGTTCCTGGCTGAAGGGATGAGACTTAACAAAATCCTGGGTTACTTGGTACATCCGCATGATGAACGCTTCCAGCTCGGCGGCTTCGACTCGCCATTGGCCCCGCCCGCCGATTTTAATTGCTGGTAATTCGCCGTTTCGCACCAACGCGTAAGTCTGGGCGGCAGAAATGTTCAAGGAATCGGCGACATCGGCGAGGGTGAGGAAGCGTGGGGGCATGGGCCAATGGTGCCAAATTTTTGCGCTGTCCATAGTCAGCTAAATCACTCCTGTGGATAACTTTCCACTGACTTTCTATTTTGAGCGAAACTAGTGCCACATATTTTCAATGCTGGGGGAGCAAATGGCAGTGCTTACAAGTCAACTTACAAATCAACTTACAAGTCAAGTACCAGCGAAAAGGTTACGAGTAGTGCGCTGGCGCGATCTTCGCCTATGGGTGGGCTTGGCCATCATGGTGGTGGCGATGTTTGCCGGGGCCTTCCTGCTCTCGCGTGGTGAGCAGACAACTACCGTCTGGCGCGCAAGCAGTGACTTATCCATTGGTTCGGTACCGATGGCCACCCCCGTAACCGTGGCACTTGGTGAAGCCCAAGGCCAATACCTACCGGCGAGTGAGCCGCTGATCGGGCAACTACGTTGGCCCGTGGCGGCTGGTGATCTGATTCCCCGTGGCGCCCTTGGCTATGCGCCGTTACTTGATGCGCGCTTGGTGACACTTCCGGTTGACCCGTTGCATGCCCCGGTGAACTTAGCGACAGGAGATATTGTCGATATTTGGTCGACTCCGACTGAAGTCGCCGGTGGCGTAACCGCGAAGCCCGTTCTCGTGTTTTCGCGAGTAACAGTTGCTGAAGCTGCCGTTGATGCCGTTGGCATCGGTGGCGAAATCGCGGTGGTGGTTGAAGTACCCGCCGACGGTGCTGCCCAACTTGTTGCTGCGGCGCGCTCGGGTTTTATTGATTTGGTGTCGGTGCCGATAACAAGCCAACCAACATCATGACGGCGATCATTCTCGCGGTCGCGGGCTATGCGGGCGAGAGTGCCTTAGTTGCAGGTGCACCTGCGGCGGGTATCACTGTCGCTCGTCGATCACTTGATGCGGCAGATCTTCTCGCGGCCGCCGCGACCGACCCGAACATGCCGATTGTTTTGAACGGCCAAGTTCCGCGTATCAGCCCAGATATTGTCGCGCGCCTATTGGGGGGCCAGCGAACGGTAATCGGGCTTTCATCGGATGAAGCCGATGCGCATTTACTGCGAGTACTTGGCGTGAGTCGTTTTGTGCAAATTAAGTCATCGGCCGAGTTAACGATGCGAGCGGTTGCAACCGAGATTGTGAACGGTGCAGCGGGGGTCTGGGATACCGGTAATTGGCAGCACCAGACCCTTGATTCGGGCCAAGGGGCTTCGCCGCCACTTGGGCAAACTGTTGCGGTTTGGGGGCCGGCTGGCGCTCCGGGGCGAACCTCAATTGCTATTGCGCTCGCTGATGAATTCTCACGTGAGGGGTCTCGTACTTGCCTCGTTGATGCCGATACTTATGCGCCGGCGATCTGTTTCAACCTGGGCATTATCGAAGACTCTAATGGGATTGTGGTTGCGTGCCGCAATGCCGATAATGGGACGCTAAATAGTCGTTCACTGCAGTTAAGTGCCAGCGTGCTGCGCGGTCAATTGCACGTATTGGGGGGTATCCCGCGCACTGAGCGTTGGCCCGATCTGCGACACAGTGCACTGACTTCAATTTGGGATATCGCTCGGGCCACCTTCGCAAAAACTGTTATTGATGTTGGTCCATGTATTGAAGACGAAGGTGGGGTGGTGCAGCATGGTGGTGGCACCTTGTTATCTTCTCGGCGAAATGCTGCAGCGATCACCGGGCTAACTGCGGCTGATGTAGTAGTTGCTGTCACCCGCGATGACCCGCTGGCGATTAGCCGACTAATTGCGCAACTGCCAACGATTAACCAGCTTGGAGCTAACGCTCCGATCGTGGTTGCACTAATTGGATCAGGGCATCGCCGTAGCGGCAGTTCAGCAATAGCCGCCTTGCAAGATGGCGGCATCAACCTGCCGGTGGTGGCAATCCCATTTGACGCTGGTGGCTATCGAAATGCGGTGGCGCAGGGTGCACTCCTCTCGGAGGTTGCACCGAGATCGCCCGCTCTGAAAGGCGTCAAGGCATTAAGTAAGGCACTTGCTACGGCGATGGCAGGACGATGACTCGGTCGCCCACTTTGGCCCACTTGTAAATGGCGGCGGCGGCCTCCTCTGAAAGTCGAACGCATCCACCGGCCGCAATT
>JBIIOU010000242.1:0-2801 GCA_044336815.1 Candidatus Nanopelagicales bacterium
GGGCAATGCACCGTACTTAAGAACATTGGCGAGGTCATTCGCCTCCTGCGCGGTGAAGTTTCCTTCAATTTGTGCCTGACCGCCAACGATGGGCTCATTAAATCGCGGTGCCGAGACCACAACACCATCGAGCACAATCGCAAATGCATTACAGGGACTAACCCCGGAACCGCAATCTGGGAGTGCGGACAACTTGGTAGAAGCCTCGGCCAGGGCCTTAGCCCCCTCGCTATCGAATTCCAGGGATACGACCCAACTTCCTACACCATTTTGCGGTAGGCCAGCGGTAGCGCCGGTTACGTTACTGCCCTTTATGAAGGCCGGTTCCAGGTTGTACTTAACCTCACCGGTGCGCTCACAGGTGCCGAGCCACAGCGCCGGATCATCTGGGATACCACCGGTGTAAGCCACCGGATTCGTGCAGTCCAAAGCCAGTACTTTGCCCTGGTAAGCCGCTGAATTATCAGGTGACTGGACCAACGAGGTACCGGGCACGAAGGTCGTGGTCGGTGAAGGCGTTGCCGAAGGCGATGCAGATCCACTGGCAGATGCACTAGCAGATCCACTAGCTGAGGCGCTCGGCGAAGCGCTCGCTGACGGCTCGGGACTGGGCGCTGCAGTGACGTCGAATGGCTGCGGATTCAGCAGGGTGTCGACGGGACGAAAATCAAGTAGCGCTGTGCGCTTGACTAAATCGACGACCCGATCTTGCTCCGTACCGGGCACTGAAACGATGATTGCGGCACCGCTACCCGAACCTTGAGTAGTAACTTCAGCCTCAGCCACGCCCAGGCCATCGACACGTTGGCGGATAATGGCAACGGTTTGTTGTAGTTGCTCATCAGTGATTTCAGCGCCGACGGTAACCGGCTTGGGCACCAAAATAACCTGCGTGCCACCTTGCAGGTCGAGTCCAAGTCGCACGGTATTTGCGGTACCAGGCCAAAACGCCCATGCTAAAAGGCCGACTAAAACAATTAATAAGGCAATGAGCCCACGGGCGGGCCGAGAATTTACTGGAGGAGCCACCTGTAGTTCGCCTAGGACGCCGGGCCCGAAGCGCCGGGTGCGGGTGGCCCATCTGGGGTATCGAGAATTGGAACTTCAGCCGGAATCACCTTGGCGATGGCCGCCGGCAGCATCCGGATGATGACACCTGGGGAAATCTCAACGAGGACCTCGTCGCCATTAGAAACGACAGTGCCGAAAACTCCAGCGGTGGTCATGATGTTGGTACCCGGGCCCAGGGTGGCTAAAGTCTCGGCCTGCTTCCTCTGTTTGGCCTTGGCGGGTCGTATCATCAAAAAGTAGAAGACGACCGCGATTAAAACTAGCGGCAATATCGTGACGAGATCCACAGCGCTCCTGACGAAAAGTTTGGACGGGCTCCAAATTGACCACTAAAACTACAGCGGCCTCAAATACGGCCACCATATGAGCCTACCGGTGCCCTCGCGATAGCCCCTAGGTGCCTAGATCGAGCACCCCCTGTGGCGGTAGCGGAGGATTTGCCCCCAAGTGCGCCCAAGCCGCCGGTGCTGCTACCCGACCGCGCGGGGTACGGATTATCATCCCCAAACGCGCTAAGAACGGCTCGGCCACAGTTTCGATAGTTTCAGGTTCTTCACCTACCGCCACCGCCAGCGTCGATAATCCCACGGGACCACCGCCGAAGCGGTTGATCAGGACGTCGAGAACCGCCCGGTCAATTCGGTCCAGACCGAGCTCATCGACTTCATAAAGTTCAAGAGCCGCCCGGGCGGTCGCGTGATCGACCACCCCATTGCCGTGCACTTGGGCAAAATCGCGCACCCGACGAAGCAACCTATTTGCAATTCGGGGGGTGCCCCGACACCGGCCTGCGATTTCAACAGCGCCATCGTCATGCAATGGCACCTCGAGTAAGGCCGCTGAGCGCCGCAGAATAATTTCAAGATCGGGCGGATCATAGAAATCTAGGTGGGCCGTGAACCCGAATCTATCGCGAAGCGGGCTCGGCAGTAGGCCGGCACGGGTGGTGGCCCCCACCAAAGTGAATGGTGCAATCTCGAGCGGGATGGCGGTAGCGCCAGGCCCCTTTCCTACGATCACATCAACGCGGAAATCCTCCATCGCTAAATAGAGCATCTCTTCGGCAGCGCGAGCCGTGCGATGGATTTCATCAAGAAAGAGCACCTCACCAGGTTGCAGGCTCGCAAGTACCGCCGCAACGTCGCCAGCATGCTGCAAGGCTGGGCCAGAGGTGATGCGAAGTGGGGCCTGCAACTCCGAGGCGATAATGCAGGCCAAGGTGGTCTTGCCTAAACCAGGTGGGCCACTTAGTAGAACGTGATCTGCGGCCCGGCCGCGCCGTCGCGCCGCCTCCAGCACTAAACCAAGCTGCGATTTAACCCGGTCCTGGCCAACAAACTCCTGAAGAGACGTTGGCCGTAAAGCACCTTCAACAGCGGCATCATTTGGATCCGGCGCTGCATCGGTAACCCGTTCGGTCATGAGCGATCCAATGACTGCAAGGCGGCTTTGAGCAGTACCGCAATATCTGGGTCCGCCATTTCATCAGCAACGGGGGTGACGGCACTGACAGCAGCCTCAGATTCACGCTGCGACCACCCCAAAGACATGAGCCCGGCGCCGACAGCCCCCCTCCACCCAGCCGGTGACATCGGCCCGGTTGACATAGGCGCGGCACCAGTTGGTGGCCCAATGCGGCCCTTGAGTTCTAGAACCAATCGAGCCGCACCCTTTTGACCAACTCCGGGTACTTTGGTCAAAGTCGCATAGTCATTTCGAGCCACCGCTGC
>JBIIOU010000056.1:0-11130 GCA_044336815.1 Candidatus Nanopelagicales bacterium
AGCCGTATTCTTGCAAACATTAAAGACCGGCACGACAATATTTGATGATGCTGTTCAGCAAGTTAAGGATCGCGGCAGCAATACGTTGCCAGGGGCCAAGGCCTTCGCGCTTCATGACACCTACGGATTTCCATTTGATCTCACCCTTGAGATGGCCGCCGAGCAAGGCCTAGCAGTCGATGAAGACGCCTTCCGTCAGTTAATGGGGCAGCAGCGTGAACGCGCAAAGGCCGATGCGCGTGATCGCAAAGTGGGCTTGACCGCTACCACTGAATATCGCGATATCCTGCAGGTTGGCGGCACTACAGAATTCACCGGTTATCTTGAAGCCGCGAGTGAAGCAACAGTTATCGGCTTACTCCGCGATGGAGTCACCGTGCCAACCGCAGGCCTTGGTGAGCACGTTGAAGTCATCTTGAATCGTAGCCCTTTTTATGCCGAAGCCGGCGGGCAATTGGGTGACCACGGCCGCATCGTCACGGCCGACGGCGGGGTCGTTGAGGTCTACGACGTACAAGTGCCGGTACCAGGGTTATTCGTGCACCGCGGTGAGGTGGTACTCGGTGAGATCGTGCAAGGTGCGGTGGTTACTGGCGAAGTAGACGTCGCTCGGCGCAAGGCCATCTCGCGGGCGCACACCGCTACCCACCTGATCCACCGGGCTTTTCGCGAACGACTTGGCGACACCGCAACACAAATGGGTTCGGAGAATGCTCCGGGGCGAATTCGATTTGATTTCCCGAGTCCAACTCCAGTGGGTGCTTTGGTTCTTCAAGAAGTTGAAGCCCGTGTAAATGAGGTTCTTCTGGACGACCTCGAGGTGAGCGCGCAGTTGATGACTCAGCCTGAGGCTAGGGCTATGGGAGCGATGGCTCTGTTCGGCGAAAAATATGGTGATCAGGTCCGCGTAGTCTCGGTCGGCACCTGGGCGCATGAGCTTTGTGGGGGCACGCACGCCCTGAGATCAGGGCAATTGGGGGTGGTGACATTCTTGTCTGAAGGGTCGATCGGTACCGGGGTTCGGCGCCTTGAAGCTCTTGTCGGTGCTGATGCCTACACCTATTTGGCACGTGAGCATGTTCTAGTGAATCGACTTACGGATTTAATGAAAGCACCAAGTGATGAGCTAGTCGAACGGATCGAACGCACAATCGTCGCATTGAAGGATGCCGAACGCGATCTAGCAAAGACTAAGAGTGCACAACTGGTGGCCGGTATCGATGCCATTATCGGTGAGGGTCGTGAAATCGGTGGTGTCAGCGTCTGGGCATTTGAAGCACCAGCTGGTACGAGCGCCGGCGACCTTCGTGAACTAGCCATTAAGGCGCGTGGCCGGGGTCGCCCTGGGGTCCCCGTGGTCCTGATCGGTGGTGCCATTACCGACAACAAAGTCGCGATGGTTGCCGCTGCAAATCCACGAGCAATTGAATTGGGCCTGCCCGCTAGTTGGTTACTTGAAATTGCACTGGCCGGTGTGGGTGGGCGCGGGGGCGGCAAGGATGATCTTGCGCAAGGCGGTGGGCCCGATGTGGCGGGTATTGCCACGGCATTGGGCTTGGTCGAGGCTGCGATTGCGAAGCGGCTAGGCGTCTGAGTGTGACCGGGGTCCATATGGCATGCGATGTAGGCAGTGTCCGCATCGGAGTTGCCCGAAGTGACCCGGGTGGGGTCTTGGCCTTTCCGCTGGACGCAATTGCCGCAGGGCCAGATGCTGTTGCGCAATTGGGTGCACTGATCACCGAATACGAAGCCGTCGGCGTAATTATCGGATTACCTTTAAACATGGATGGTACGGCTGGAGCCGCTGCGCAATCGGCTCAGGCCTGGGCAGCGCAGGTAGCGGATGCCTTGGCTGTGCCTGTTGAGCTCGTGGATGAACGCTTGACAACGGTGCAGGCCCAACGCGGATTACACGATGCGGGGCGCACGGTTCGTTCCTCGCGAGCGGTGATCGATAGTGCGTCTGCTGTAGTGCTACTGCAGTCATATTTGGATAGGACGCGAAAGGCATCCAGTGAGCCAGCTAAATAGCATGATGAGTTCGGGTTCATTGCCCCCGTCTCCTAATAAGCGAAGCATTAGCCGTCGCATCGTCCTGCTATTAATCCTTGCCTGCCTAGCTGGTTTGATCTGGGCCGGATTTTCAGTACTTCGCGGTGCGACAACTACATCAGATTATGTTGGCTCAGGTACTGCTGAAGTAGTTGTTGTGGTTGAACGCGGGGATTCCCTCCGGGTTATCGCCGAGAAACTTCGAACGGCTGACGTCGTTATGAGCGTGGACTCCTTCTTGGCGGCGGTCAATTCCGACGAGCGCGCGTCGAGCATTGGTCCGGGCAAGTACATTATGCGCGATCAGATGAGTGGCGCTTTAGCGCTTGCGCTGATGTTAGACCCAACCTCGCGCGAATTGAATCAAATGGTTTTACCTGAAGGACTAACGCTGAATGAAACTGTCGCAATTGCGAGTCGAACTACGGGCCTAGCTAAGGCCAATTTCAAAGATGCACTCAAAGCGCCAGGAGAACTTGACCTACCAGCTTATGCCGAGGACCGTCCGGAAGGGTTTTTGTTCCCGGCGACCTATGACTTATCGGGCGACGAGACTGCTGCTGACGTACTGCGTGTGCTCATCAATCGATTCGCACAAGCAAGTGCAGATGTCGGTCTTGAAAGTCGGGCGGCGGCGGTTGGTAGAACACCTTATGAAGTTCTCACGATTGCATCCCTATTACAGGCAGAGGGCTTGCCGAATGACTTCGCCAAAGTAGCCCGCGTGATTTACAACCGACTTGACGCTGAGATGCCACTCCAACTTGACGCGACTGTGTCGTATGCGCTGGGGATAAATGATATTTTACTCAATGCCGAACAATTGGCAACGCAGTCGCCATACAACACATATATAAATGTGGGCCTGCCGCCTACGCCTATCAACTCACCGGGTGAAGCAGCGATCGAGGCTGCATTGGCTCCGGCCAGTGGCAAGTGGTTGTATTTCGTGACGGTAGATCCGGAGGCTGGCATCACAAAATTCACCAAGTCATACGACAAGTTCTTGCAGCTCAAAGCGCAGTTCCAAGCTAACCTCGCTAAGTCAACAAGTGAGTAGAGCCCACGGAATGCGAGCCGCAGTGCTCGGTTCACCGATAGCTCACAGCTTGTCTCCTGCCATTCACCGGGCGGCTTATAGAGCCTTGGGGCTCGACTGGAGTTATGAGGCTCTAGATATAACTCCACTGCAACTCCCGAAGTTTCTTGCTGACCTTGATGAATCTTGGGCGGGGTTATCACTGACAATGCCACTCAAAGAGACCGCAATTGAGCATCTTGATGAGGTTGACGAGTTGGCCATTCGGGTTCGAGCGGTAAATACGGTGCTCCCAACTAGGCGGGGCTTGCTAGGCACAAATACCGATGTCTACGGGATGGTCCACGCACTGAATGCGGCTGGCCTCGAGGTGTGCTCGACCGCAACGATTCTTGGTGCCGGGGCAACAGCACGAAGTGCGGTGGCGGCCGCGGCCGCACTGGGTGTTACATCAATTAACGTCTGTGCTCGACGTCCTGCTGCGGCGCTAGATGTCTGCGCCGTGGCCGCTGAATTTGGGGTCACCGCCAGCGCACGAGACCTTGAGCCGGCAGCCGATTTACTCAGGGCTGATTTAGTAATCAGCACATTGCCCGGAGATATTGCCGCGCATTGGGTTCCCTTCGTGGGGGACGGCGTAGGGGCTTTGCAGGATGTCTCCTATCACCCGTGGCCAACTCCATTAGCCGGCGCCTGGCCCACAAAGCTCATTGCTAGTGGCCGGGATCTTCTGCTTTGGCAGGCTGCCGAGCAAGTGCACCTAATGACTGGGCGAGATGCTCCGGTGCTACAGATGCGGGCTGCGCTCGATGCAACTTGAGCCGAACCGCCTGAGATGAGCGTGGTTTTTGAAATCGCGGCTTGGCTCATCTTTGCGGGGTTTGGGTTAGCGCTTTCGGTAATTGATATTCGAGAGCATCGATTGCCCAATAATTTGGTGGCGATTGCGGCTCTCGCGGGGCTGGCCGCGGTGGCGACAAGTGCTATCAGTTCCGACGATCTCGGTGCGCTGGTTCGCGCGGTGCTCGGGGCCGTGATCGTATTTGGTGCCCTCCTAGTGATGGCACTAGTCGCACCAACTGGCTTAGGGATGGGAGACGTCAAATTAGGTGCCATCACGGGCCTCTATTTGGGCTGGTTGGGCTGGTCTTGGCTATTTTGGGGCACCTTCATTGGATTTGCGATGGGTGCGGTGTGGGCGGTGGCGTTGATCATGATTAAAAAGGCCCAAAGATCCACCCCGATTGCCTTTGGCCCTTTTTTGATCCTCGGTGTCGTGGTCAGCGCCCTGCTCGCTATCTGAAAGGATGGGCTCATGGTGCGCTGGCTCACGGCAGGTGAATCCCATGGGCCAGCCCTGGTCGCGATCATCGAGGGGCTACCCGCCGGAATTTGCGTCACCACCGCTGATATTGATATTGACTTGGCTAGGCGCCGGCTAGGAGCGGGGCGTGGGGCTCGGATGAAATTCGAGCGCGATGAGATGCGCTTTTTGGGCGGGGTCCGCCATGGCAAGTCAATGGGTGGCCCGATTGCAATCGAAGTTGGCAATAGCGAGTGGTCCAAATGGGAAACCGTGATGGCCCCCGACCCGGTTGATGACGAGGTACTAGCGCAGTTGGCCCGCAATGCTCCACTTACCCGGCCAAGGCCTGGGCACGCTGATCTAGTCGGTATGCAAAAGTATGGATTCGACGACGCCCGACCGGTACTCGAACGCGCTAGTGCGCGCGAGACCGCGGCCCGGGTCGCACTTGGTGCGGTGGCTCGAATGTTCCTGCGCCAGGTCGCTGGCATCGAAGTTTTGAGCCATGTCGTTCGCATCGGTTCGGTTGAGGTTGCCAGTGGGGTGGTGCCGTCAGTTACTGACGGAGGCCGCATTGACGAGAGCGCAGTGCGCTGTGTTGACGAAGTCCAAGCGGCTGCCATGGTCGAAGAGATCGCGAATGCGCATCGAGATGGCGATACTTTGGGCGGTGTAGTGGAGGTTGTCGCCTATAACATCCCACCGGGCCTGGGCAGCCATGTGCATTGGGATCGTCGGCTGGACTCTAAATTGGCCGGGGCGCTCATGGGCATTCAAGCCATCAAGGGTGTAGAGATTGGGGATGGTTTCGGGCTCGCTGCGGTACGCGGATCGCAAGCCCAGGATGAAATCATCAATGAAGATGATCGACTTCTGCGAACGTCAGGGAAGTCAGGCGGCACCGAAGGCGGGATGTCGACCGGCGAAGTTCTTCGGGTGCGCGCCGCGATGAAGCCAATCTCGACTATCCCTAAAGCGTTGAGAACAGTCGACGTTGCGACGGGTGAGGCGGCACCGGCGATCAATCAGCGCTCGGATGTGTGTGCGGTCCCGGCCGCAGGTATTGTGGCTGAAGCGATGGTGCTCCTTGTACTTGCCGATGCCATGCTAGAGAAGTTCGGTGGAGATAGCGTTGCCGAAACTAAGCGCAACCATGATTCATATCTAGCCAATTTACAGATCCGATGACTTCGAGTGCAGTGCCAACTACTAAGCCTGTGCTTGTGCTGGTCGGAGCACCGGGCGCCGGCAAGTCCAGTATCGGCCGTCGGGTTGCTTCTAAACTCAAAATCTCGTTCGTCGATACCGATCAACTGATTGAAAAATCCGCGGGCATGAGTGTGTCGGACATCTTTGTGACCCTTGGTGAAGCCGCTTTTCGCCGCATTGAGCAGGATACGGTCGCCGCTGCGTTACGCGACCAAAAGGGGGTAGTGGCGCTAGGTGGCGGCGCGGTAATGAATACAAGTACTAGCGCTTTACTCGGTGAACAATGTGTCGTTTGGCTGCGCGTAAATGTGTCGGATGCTGCGCACCGGGTCGGAATGAATACTGCCCGTCCGCTACTTCTTGGCAATGTCCGCGGTCAATTGAAGTCCCTGATGGATGAACGCACTCCAACCTATGAAGCCGTCAGCACCTACGTCGTTGACACGTCCGGCAAATCTTTAAAGGTGGTGGCCGATGAGGTCGCGGCACTCGTTGGAGGTCATGAAGATGTCTGACACCATTTGCATTACCGTACAGGCGGAGCGCTCCTACGAAGTACATATTGGCGCCGGGTGTATTAACTTGTTGCCGACGATGCTTACTGGCGCCGGGCGATTAGCGCTGATTTATCAGCGGCCAGTTTTGCAGTGGGTCGACCTTATTCGCGTCCAACTCGTTGATCAGGGTGCCCTGGTGCTGTTAATCGAGGTGCCAGAGGGCGAGGCGGCGAAGTCAGCAGCCGTGCTCGAGGAGTGCTGGCAAAAGCTAGGGGATTCAGGGTTTACTCGAAATGATGCCGTGATCGCAGTTGGCGGGGGAGCGGTCACCGACTTAGCGGGCTTCGTTGCTGCAACTTGGCTACGCGGGATACGAAATGTGAACGTCCCAACAACACTGCTGGGGATGGTCGATGCCTCGGTAGGTGGTAAGACGGGTATCAATAGTGCGGCAGGCAAAAATCTTATTGGCGCATTTCACAGCCCCGTCGGAGTCATCTGCGACCTCGATACCTTGACGACTTTGCCCAGACCGGATTTAGTGGCTGGAATGGCTGAAGTTGCAAAAATTGGGCTGACATCTGACCCAACGATCTTGGCAGACCTGCGCCGCGACGTGATTACCTCCTGTGATCCAGGTAGTTCGTTAATGGCTGACCTCATTAGGCGCGCGGTCCAAGTGAAAGCCGATGTCGTGGGGGGTGACTTCAAGGAGGTTTCGTCAAGTTCGTCGCAGCCGGCCCTTGGCCGTGAGGTCCTAAATTACGGCCATACTTTTGGGCACGCAATCGAGCGGGTTGAGGATTACCGCTGGCGGCACGGTGAAGCCATCTCGGTAGGCATGATCTACGTTGCTGAGCTGGCCAGGCTTGGTGGCCGACTAGGGGAGGCCGAGGTTGCCACCCACCGTGAAATATTGGGTCTACTCGGGCTGCCCACCAGCTATGTGTCAGGTCGTTGGGAGCAGTTGTTGGCTGCTATGCAGATCGATAAGAAGGCCCGGGGCGCAATGCTCCGTTTCGTGATCCTGACTGGGATCGGGCACCCGGTCGAGTGGGCCGGCCCCGACCCAGAGCTGCTGTTGGCGGCCTACGAGGCGGTAACCGCGTAGGCTCAAGTCATGGCCGCGAGCGTATTGATCTTGAATGGTCCGAATTTAGATCGACTAGGTACGCGCGAGCCCGCTATTTACGGCACGGCCACTTTTGCCGACTTAGTCGCGTTATGTACCGCCGAGGCGCTTAGCCTGGGTTTGGCCGCTGATGTGCGGCAGAGCAATGATGAAGCTGAGTTAATTGGTTGGTTGCATGAGGCTGCAGATGCAAATTCGCCAGTGATTATTAATCCGGCCGCATTCACGCATTATTCCTATGCGCTGCGCGACGCCTGTGCGTTGGTCGAATCTCCACTAATTGAAGTTCATCTATCGAACCCAGCGGCACGCGAGGAGTTTCGACAGACTTCGGTTATTTCTGGGGTCGCTGACGGGGTCATTGCTGGATTTGGCATTGAGTCGTACCGACTTGCCCTACATGCTGTAGCGCGCATGACCAAGGGCTAGGTGTATTGATGTCGGTTGCTCGTCGAGATGCGCTAAGAAAGTTGATGGGTGCTGACATACCCGGTCTACTCATTACATTGCTGCCAAATATCCGATACTTGAGTGGGTTTAGTGGAAGTAATGCTGCACTGTTTGTGTCACGTGATGATCCAAGTCGCGACCTAATATGCACAGACGGCCGTTACCAAACGCAAGTTGGACGTGAGTGCCCTGACCTTCCAGTGCACCTGGCGAGATCCTGTGCCATTGCCTTAGTGGCACGATTAGCGGGTGAAGGCCTAACCTCCATCGGGGTTGAGGATCAGATTCCACTTGTGCTCGAGCGCGAATCCCGGAAGTTGCTGTCCGTTTTAGTTACCTCAGGTTTGATCGAGAAGTTACGGGTCATAAAAGATCCCCACGAAATTGAACTACTCACCAGGGCTGGTGCAATCACCGCCGAGGCAATGGCGCAGTTACTTCGCGAACTTCGAGTGGGCATGACCGAGATTCATGCCGCACGAAGACTCGAACAGTTATTCGGTGATCTCGGAGCCGAAGATCGAGCTTTCGAGACCATCGTTGCCACCGGTTCGAACTCGGCGATCCCGCACCATCAGCCCACGTCACGATCCTTGGCCGGTGGCGATCTCTTGGTCATTGACGCCGGTGCGATGGTGGAGGGTTATCACGCCGACATGACTCGAACAGTGCTCGTCGGCGCAGATCCCGAGCCTTGGCAGCTGCAAATCCACGGGTTAGTGGCTAATGCCCAATCGGCGGGGATGAGAGCCTGCGCCACCGCTGTGCCGCTCACGACCATCGACGCGGCGGCGCGATCGATCATTGAGGACGCCGGGTATGGCCGTGAATTTGGTCATGGGCTCGGCCACGGGGTTGGTTTGGAGATTCATGAGGCACCGATGATCAATGCTCGGTCGACGGGTAGCATTTCAGTCAACACCCCGGTAACCATCGAGCCTGGTATCTACTTACCAGATCAAGGTGGTGTGCGGATCGAAGACACCTTGGTGGTGGAGTCGACGGCAAGCCGGGTCCTTACGGAACTGGCGCGCGAACTGGTCGTGGTCGGATGAACCTGGAATTTAAGGCAACAACAAATAGCGGGAGATGACGTCGTGGCAAGCACGAATGACTTAAAGAATGGGCTCGTCTTGAATATCGATGGCCAATTGTGGACCGTGATCGAATTCCAGCACGTGAAGCCCGGCAAAGGGCCGGCCTTTGTCCGTACCAAGCTTAAGAGTGTGCTTTCAGGCAAAGTCGTCGATAAAACGTTCAATGCCGGTATTAAAGTCGAAACCGCTAGCGTCGATCGGCGCGACATGCAATATCTCTATCGCGATGGAGATGATTGGGTATTCATGGACGTGGCAAATTATGAGCAGATCACGGTGCCTGATGCTGTCGTCGGTGAATCCTCAAAGTACCTACTTGAAAATCAGGTGGCAAACATCTCGATCCACGAGGAGACGGCAATCATCGTTGAACTACCGGCATCGGTCGAACTAATGCTCACCTATACCGAGCCAGGGCTGCAGGGGGATAGGTCCACGGGCGGCACCAAGCCCGCGACCTTGGAGACTGGTGCGATTATTCAGGTACCCCTTTTTCTTGAATCAGATACTAAAGTCAAAGTCGATACTCGTGATGGGTCCTATCTTGGCCGCGTGAATTAGGCGTGTCTGCTCGCGGTAAGGCTCGCAAAAGGGCCCTTGATATCCTGTATGAAGCTGATATTCGAGGCGTGCCAGCACTAGAAGTCCTCGAGTCGCAGGTGGTGAGGCGCTCAGAGGATGGCGATCCTGAGTTGAATGTGTATGTGTCTGAGATTGTTCATGGGGTGGTCGAGCACGGGGAATACATCGATGAGGTCATCAGCACGTATTCACTGGGCTGGACCTTGCCGCGCATGCCAGCGGTTGACCGATCGATCCTTCGGCTGGCTTGTTACGAGGTGCTCTGGAATGACGACGTCCCTGATGCGGTTGTTATCTCCGAGGCCGTGAAGATGGCGCAGAGCCTTTCGACCGATGAATCCTCGACGTTCGTAAATGGACTGCTAGCGCGGATAAGTGAAGTGAAGTCCCGACTCACGACCCAGTAACCTAACGCGAATTTCAGGGTTTTAGCCCATAATTGGCCCATGAATGGCCGCGTCACAACTTGGGTTCTTGCCGTTACCGTATTGGCCACCGGCATGTTGTCATCGAGTGCTGTTATCGGTAGTGCGCAGGCACGTCCCGCGGTTGCAACAAAAGTAATTGGTTCCGTAGCTGTGAGAAGTTGCGATGAAGTCACGTCCCCCGGGTCACTTACTTGGTGTGGAACGGTGAAAAGGCCGTGGGATCCTCGCGATAACTCACTTGGAAGTTTCGATTTAGCGTTTGCTGTGGTACTTCCGATATCCGGCAAGGTTTCGAAGCCGGCTGTCGTTGGCATCGAGGGGGGTCCGGGCTACGGCGCCGTATCCTCCGGGCAACTTTATGCCGAGATGCTGCAGCCACTTCTCGCTGACCGAGCACTTTTAGTTGTAGACCAGCGGGGTACCGGCAAGTCAAGCCCGGTCGCTTGCGACTCCGATGCCTCAATTTCCGCCTGTGCCAGGGCGCTAGGTGATCGCTTTGATCTATATGGAACGGAGCTGGTGGCAGATGATCTCAGCGCCCTGATTACCGCTTTGAACCTCGGGGTAGTCGATGTTTATGGAGACTCATACGGCACCTTTGTGGCCCAGGTATTCGCTAGCTACCACCCGGAATTGGTTCACAGTTTGGTACTTGACGGCGCTTATCCGGTCACTGGCGAATCGGCTTGGTATCCAACTCAGGGGCCTGCGCTCCGAAATGCTTACACCATTGTCTGTGAGCGCACCAAAGGATGCGGACGAGGTGATACCGGAACGATTGCATTGTTGAAACGGGTGCTCGCCAAGGTACGCATGAAAGCTATATCGGTGGTAGCGCCGGGAGCCGACAACAGGATGCATCGAGTGCGAATAAACCCGAGCGCCTTGACGGGAGTGGCATTCGGTGGAACATACGGCCCAACGACTTACCGCGAGTTGAATGCAGCCTTACTTGCATCGCTAAGCGGCGATCACCTGCCTCTTGGTCGGCTGGTTGCGGAGTACATCTATCAAGGCGATGCCGAGACGGTATCCGTTTACAGTCCAGGACTGAATATCGCCGTGTCATGCCATGACTATCCGCAACTATTTGATATGTCCGAGCCTAAATCTGTTCGAAAGAAGCAATATGCAGCTTCGGTCGCGGCACAGGAGAGTATTAACTCGAACCTTTATGGCCCCTTTAAAATTTCTGAGTATTTGAACTCTGACGCAGGAGAGCAGTCACTGTGTTTGTCCTGGCCAACAGCTACACGCAATCCGTGGAAGATTCCTGGGCCACCGGGTGGCACTTATCCCGATATTCCAACCTTGGTGTTGTCTGGCGAGTTGGACACA
>JBIIOU010000243.1:0-2789 GCA_044336815.1 Candidatus Nanopelagicales bacterium
ACCAAGAGCGTGCCGTCCCAAAGGCGGCCGGCCGCCTCACCTTTAGGCGCTGGGGTGACAACCGGACCAAAGAACGCCACCGGTTCACCACCTGGGCCCGGAACGCTGATAACCGGGGTGCCTACGTCTTCACCAACGAGGGTGATCCCGCGACTGTGGCTGGCCCGTAATTGCTCATCAACCTTCGTAGTCTTCCCAATGCCCGCAAGATCGGCAGGCAAACCGACTTCAGCGAGTGACTCGGCGATTATCACTTCGTAATCCTTGCGCTGCTGAACGTGAATACGGGTGCCCAAGGCGGTGTAGAGCGGCAAAACCACCGAGTCGCCGTGCTCCAACTGGGCGGCGATGATGACACGGACCGGCGCCCATGCGGCGGCCATCAACTCGACATACTCCGGCGGGACATCCCGGCCCTCATTTAAAACCGCCAAGGACATGACATTCCAGCGCACCTGGACGTCGCGAACCTGCTCCACCTCGAGCATCCACCTTGAAGTCATCCACGCCCAAGGGCATACGGGATCGAACCAGAAGTCAGCCGTTGTCGTCATGGGTGAGACCCTAGTGGAAGAATCAGGGCATGACCGGTACCGAGAACATCACCAGGGCACAGGCGCAGGAGCGCGCACGC
This sequence comes from Candidatus Nanopelagicales bacterium, assembly GCA_044336815.1. Classification (GTDB taxonomy): domain Bacteria; phylum Actinomycetota; class Actinomycetes; order S36-B12; family S36-B12. Next base: position 635 of record JBIIOU010000243.1, read on the forward strand.
CTGATTGAGTCCCGCTCCTATGACGTCACGGTCGACCTAACCGGTGACACTTTGTTCACTTCGGTGACAAGAGCGACTTTCGGGTGCCGCACCCCCGGTGCCGATACCTGGATCGACCTCATCGCGCCAAAGGTCCACTCCGTGGTGCTAAACGGAACCAGCCTGGACGCCAGCCAGGTTTTTGACGGTTACCGCATTCAATTACCAAATTTACTGGCGGAAAACGAGGTGGTGATCACCGCCGACTGCTCTTACATGAACACCGGTGAGGGCCTCCATCGATTCGTGGATCCGGTCGATAACGAGACTTACCTCTACACGCAATTCGAATCTGCTGATGCCCGCCGGATGTTCGCCTGCTTCGAGCAACCTGACCTGAAAGCGGCCTTCGCGCTCACCGTTACCGCCCCTTCGCACTGGAAGGTGATCAGCAACTCCACAAGCCCTGATCCTGAGATGATCACGCCAACCACTTCGCGCTGGACCTTCGAGGCCACACCGCGCATGTCCACTTACATCACCGCATTAGTGGCCGGGCCTTACCACGAGGTTCGGGATTCATATACCGGAACTTTTGGCACCTACCCTCTCGGGATCTTCTGCCGAAACTCACTCGCGCAGTTCTTAGACCCCGAAGACATCTTCGACCTAACCAAAGCCGGATTCGAATTCTTCGAGAAGCAGTTCCAGATCGGCTACCCATTCGGCAAGTACGACCAACTATTTGTCCCGGAGTTCAACGCCGGGGCAATGGAGAACGCCGGCTGCGTCACCTTCTTAGAAGATCTGATATTTCGATCACGCGTGACAGACGCCGCCTACGAGCAGCGAGCGAACACGATTTTGCACGAGATGGCCCACATGTGGTTTGGCGACCTCGTGACAATGACTTGGTGGGATGACCTGTGGCTAAATGAGTCATTCGCCGAATGGGCCGCGCACTATGCCAATGTCCACGCCACCAGGTATGTCGATGCATGGACGAGTTTTTCAAACCAGCGCAAGGCCTGGGCCTACCGGCAAGACCAATTGCCCTCGACCCATCCGATCGCCGCTGACATGGTTGACCTCGACTCCGTTCGAGTTAACTTCGACGGCATCACCTACGCCAAGGGCGCATCCGCACTTCGCCAACTCGTGGCTTGGGTCGGTGAACCAGAGTTCCTCACCGGAGTTCACAACTACTTCGTCAAGCATGCTTGGGGTAACACACAGTTATCTGACCTCCTAAGTGAGCTCGAAGCCACCTCAGGTCGCGATCTATCAGGCTGGACAGATGAATGGCTCCGCACCAGCGGCGTCAACTTGATTCGTCCGAAGTTCGAACTTGCTGCCGATGGCACATACTCTGATTTCACCATCACCCAAGAGCCACCTAGCGCACCCGCCGGGTTGCCACCAACTTTACGCTCACATCGCATGGCCATCGGTCTCTACGACCTTGTAGCCGGACAGCTCACCAGGTGCGAGCGCTTTGAACTCGATGTGGTCGGCGCCAGCACGAAGGTGCCTGCCCTAGTGGGGGTTAAGCAGCCAGCCTTGCTGCTACTCAATGACGACGACCTCACATTCGCGAAAGTGCGCCTGGATGAAAAGTCGTGGCGCACTGCGGTTGAGCACCTTGGCGTGGTCGATTCTTCGCTGGCCCGCGCAATCATCTGGGGCGCCGCCTGGGATATGACCCGAGATGCTGAAGTCTCAACCGGGGACTTCCTGGCGCTAGTGCTGAGCGGTATCGGTCAGGAGTCTGACATCGGCGTGGTGCAAGGAGTACTGCGTCAACTCAAGTCAGCGATTGACCAATTCGCCGCTCCGGCAAATCGGTCCGGTTACCTTGAGCAACTCGCTAATGGCGTCCTCGGCTTTGCGCAGGATTCTGAGCCCGGCAGTGACCACCAACTCGCCTTCGCTCGGGTCTTTAACGCGTGCGCAACAACTTCAGCCCACCTCGATATCGTCGCCGGGCTGCTCGACGGCAGCATCATCTGGAGCGGGCTGAAAATCGACACCGACCTGCGCTGGTCACTTCTCCAGCGTTTGGTGGTCACCGGCCGACTTGCCGAGGAGGCGATCGAAGCCGAGCTAAGAAGTGACGACACGGCAACCGGACGCCGCCAAGCCGCGGTGGCTTTCGCCGCTCGCCCGACAATGGTGG
>JBIIOU010000057.1:0-11099 GCA_044336815.1 Candidatus Nanopelagicales bacterium
CGATGGGTCGGTAGTTAAGGGATTCGTCGAGGTAACCAGCGGCGTAATTTTCGATTGGTCCGTGGTCTCCGCTCCGACCCAGGCATCACCTTCTAAGCCCTACGGCGATGAAGATGAGAACGAAGAATATGAGAACGAAGAAAATGAGAACGAAGAAAATGAGAACGAAGAGAATGAAGGTGGAGACGATGACTAATACCGAAAACACCAAGTCAGCACCCGCCCCACACCGCAAGCCAAGGCGTAATTCGCGCGCCGACATGATCTGGTCGGCTGGGTTAGCCGCAACTACCTGCATCGGTGTAGTCGGTGTAATCGGCGTGCGCAGCGTCGAAGCAAATGCTGCTGATGCTGCTACTGCTTCGCAGCCAGCAACAACCGACATTGCTCTGGTCTCGTCGAATGTGCCAACTACGTCGACCGGTCTTACCCAGGCCGATCTTGAGGCCTATGCCGCCGCCTTGGCCGCCGAGAGCGCGAAGCTTGACTCCTACCGGGCCGCACTCGTTGATGCGGCCAATGCACTGCAAGCCGCTTCGGGGCAACCTGCGGTTCAGCAGCAGTCGGTCCAGCAGCAGTCGGTCCAGCAGCCCAAGGTGACGCCCCCACCCGCCGCCCAATCCGCACCGCAATCTGTACCCGCACCGCAATCGAACACCAAGAGCAGCTGAAATGATCGAGCGCAATTTCCGCGCGATGGGCACCGATTGTCACCTGCTCATCAACGCGATAAGTGAGCAAGGCGCGGAGCGGCTCGTCGAGCTTGCGCAGGCTCGAGTTGAGCTGCTCGAAGATTGCTGGTCGCGCTTTCGCCCAAATAGTGAGCTCAATCGCCTCAACGCTAGGGCTGGTCTCGGTCCTGTTGTCGTGTCCGCAGATCTCCTCAACCTCTTGGTAGCAATGCGAAGTGCCTGGTTAGCGACCGATGGCCTCTACGACCCGACCGTACTTTCGTCTATGCGTGCGATTGGCTATGACGCAGATTTCGCGACCGTGCTGGCACGTGAGGCAGTAGCAATCGCAGAAGTAGCTGCTGCGCCAGGCATGAATGAGGTTGTCATTGACGAAATCAATCACACCATCGACTTGCCCAGCGGAGTCGGAGTCGATCCGGGCGCTATCGGTAAGGGTCTTGCCGCCGACACCATCGTGACCGAGATGATCGATGCGGGCGCAATCGGGGTACTTGTAAATCTTGGCGGTGACATTGTGGTTTCCGGTATACCTGTTGATTCCGACGGTAACCCTGTTGAGCAATGGATTATCGGTGTCGAGGATGAACGAGCTACCGAAGGTGATGATCGTGTTGCCCACTGGCTCTACTTCCCGGCGGGTACTCCGCGGTCTGCAGTGGCAACCTCGACCGTACTCAAGCGGCGTTGGGCTGATGGGCGTCACCATGTCATAGACCCGCGCACCGGAGATATCTCCCGCGGAGACCTTGTGCAGGTAACCGTTGCAGCTGCAAGTGGCGCCGCTGCCGAAAGCGCTGCAACAGCGGCCCTACTTTTGGGCTCCAGCGCTGCAGCCCCTTGGCTGAACGAGCGCGGCCTGCTGGCGCTACTCATGACAAGCGATGATTTGATCATGACCGAAATGTCACCATCACTTGTTGGAGTTCTCCGTGGCTGATATTCCCTGGACTTGGCTATTGATCCGCGCCAGTGGCGTCACGGCATGGGGCCTACTCACCGCCGTCGTGCTCTGGGGGATTTTGCTGCGCACGAGGTTGCTCGGGCGGGTGGCTTCACCAATGCGACTACTAGATATGCACCGCTGGCTTGGTGTGAGCGCATTAGCATTCCTACTGGTACACATGGGCCTGCTGCTGATCGACCCCAAGGTGGCGTTCACTGTCCCGCAGCTTCTTATTCCAGGGCTGGCACCGTGGCAACCGTTCGCCGTTGCCCTTGGCATCATCAGTTTCTGGCTGATTATCCCGGTATCAATTCTTGGTCGGATTAGAACCAAACTCGGCAAAGCCGGTAATACCGCATTTCAGCGAGTGCATTTACTCGCCTATGCGGCTTGGCCTTTTGCAACGGCGCATTACGTACTGGCCGGAACCGACGCACTCACCGAGTGGTCACTAGCGCTGCTGATCGCAGGCGGTGGTCTCATGGTCTTTGCACTACTAGCACGAGGGTTTGTGCCGGCACCAGCGCCAAAGCGTCCGGTCCGACAAGATCAAACTTCAACAGTCTGAGCACCGCGCGCACTCCGCCTACAGCGACAAACTGTGGGACTATCAGCCCATGAGCACCTACGGGCTAGACGGCGTGCTTACTTGGACCCAAGCCCATCAGGTCGCAAGTTCATGTGCTCAGCAACTACCTAGTACCTACGCCCGCCTCGATGAGGCCGCCGGCAGCATCTTGGCGCAGCCCATTTTGACGCTACTTGATGACCCCGTGGTCGATAGTGCTGCAATAAATGGCTACGCAGTTTGCGGTGAGGGCCCGTGGCAACTAACCGACGAAGTGCCTTTACGCCCGAGCCGCGCCATGCGAGTGCGCACCGGTGACCCAATCCCAGCTCACGCAGATGCTGTCCTTGCGATCGATAGTTCAGCCGCCGATCATCATGGTGACGGCACAGTCAGCGTCGTCGGTCTTGATGAGCTAACCCAATTACCCGACGAGCGCGCCCGGCCCACCTTCGGCTCAGGGATTATTAGGCAGGCGGAGTCCGCCCCGAGTGGCACCTTGCTTGTCCCCGCCGGCCGAGCAGTGAATCCCGCGATGTTGGCGCTTGCGGCAGCCGCCGGCCACGACGGCATTGAGATCGTGCGCCCACCTGTGGTGGGTGTCATCGTTCTCGGTAAGTCTCTGCTCTCGCAAGGGCCATCACGCGATGGTCGGGTGCGCGATGCGCTCGGCACAACTGTGCCATCTTTCGTCGCGGCGTGCGGTGGTCGCGGCAACCCTGCGGTGCGCGCTCCTGACAGTGCCGACTTACTCTTAACTGAGATTGACGATGCAGCTGTCGACGTAATAATTACTACCGGATCAACAGCGCCGGGGCCAGATAATCACGTGCGACAGGTGCTGCGTGATCTCGGTGCCCACTGGCTGATCGACGGAGTCGCCGTCACCCCGGGCGCGCAGATGCTGCTAGCTAAATTGCCAGATGGCAGATTCTTGATTGGGCTACCCGGCGAACCACAATCAGCCCTAGCTGGTTTGGTGACTTTGGTGGCACCGCTAATTGCCACACTGCGTGGTGCACCTCTAGCGCGGAGCTACCCATCGGCGGTGCTCTTCGCTGAAACCACAGCCGCTGAGTTTGCCGACGACACCCGGCTATCCCCTGTACGGCTGGAAATGTTGGACACCGCGCATGTTGCTTACCCGCTCGAGGATGACGGGTCTGCTGGGTTAAACGGCTGGGCCCGGGCTGATGCGGTCGCGGTAGTACCCCCGGGGGCTGGATTTCGCGGTGACGTGGTGCAGTGCATCCCACTAAGTTCACCCCGCTAACACGCCAATCCACCCGCTCCCGTACTTTCCCTATTATTCCGATAGGGTTACCCAATGAATATCGCGGACATTGACCTCGCTTTAGCCCTCGGAGGTCTGGTTGCCGGATTGATGGTGGGCCTGACCGGCATGGGCGGCGCTGCACTTGTCACCCCAATGCTGGTCCTGGTGTTCGGGATCCCGCCCGCCGCAGCGGTCTCTAGCGATGTTGTTGCCGCGGCGATCATGAAACCGGTCGGTGCCGCGGTTCACATCCGCAACAAGTCAGTGCACTGGGGTTTGGTCAGATGGCTATCACTTGGTTCTATACCCGGGGTCTTAATCGGAACATTAATTTTCGCGAACGTGCTGGCAACATCTGGTGCTGACTCAACCATCCGAACCTGGATCGGCGTCGTCTTAATCATCGCCCTCTGCGCCATGCTGCTGAAGACATATCTCACCGCACGTTCATCAAAGTTACTTGGTGAGCAAGAACTCCTAGGCACCTCAATGCCGGTGAAAATGGTGCCGACGGTTGCGCTTGGGCTAGTGGTCGGGCTCATAGTCGGCATGACGAGTGTCGGCTCCGGCTCACTCGTGGTCACGGTGCTGCTGCTCATCTATCCACTGCTGCGCCCGTCAGTACTGGTTGGCACCGACTTAACCGCGGCCGTACCAATGTTGATTGCCGGGGCGATCGCGCATGCCGGCCTCGGTGAAATTGATGTTGCGGTTGTGGTCTCACTACTCATCGGGCAGTTGCCCGGCGTATACCTTGGCGCAAGATTGTCCTCGCGTTACAACGGTCGCCTACTGCGCTATCTGCTCATGGTCGTACTAGCAGCAACAGCCATCAAATTACTTGGTGCGCCAAGTATCGTCGCTGGCACCATCGCAATTGTCGGCGTCCTGGTAATAGGTGCCATGATGTTGCGCGAGCGAGTACGCTCTACCCCATAATGCGAGCCATCATCTGCACCGAACCCGGCGGGCCAGAGCACCTTAAGTGGCAAGAAGTAACAACGCCAACACCAGGGCCCGGTGAAGTCTTAATTGACGTTGCTGCCACGGCCGTGAACCGCGCAGATATCTTGCAACGACAGGGCGATTACGCGCCCCCACCCGGGGCCTCGCAAATTCTGGGGCTTGAGTGCTCCGGGGTGATAAGTGCGGTGGGTCAAGGTGTCACTTCGGTCAAGATAGGCCAGGAGGTGACAGCGCTACTCGCCGGAGGCGGCTACGCCGAACAAGTGGCGGTTCCGGTCGGCCAATTGATGAGCGTGCCTTCGGGTTTGGATTTAATCACTGCTGCCTGCCTTCCCGAAGTGGCCTGCACGGTTTGGAGCAATATCGTCATGACGGCCCGCCTCGCCGAAGGCGAGTGGTTACTCATCCACGGTGGCGGCTCCGGCATTGGCACCATGGCGATTCAGGTGGCCCGTGCCCTCGGCGCACGAGTTGCGGTAACGGCAGGCAGTAAGTCCAAGCTAGATATCTGTGAACAACTGGGTGCTGAAATCATGATCAACTACCAAGAACAAGATTTCGTTGAAGTAATGAATGACGTGACCGGCGGCCGAGGCGCTGATGTCATTCTCGACAATATGGGCGCTGCCTACCTGGAACGAAATGTGCTGGCCCTCGCGCGTAACGGCCGGCTTGCAATCATCGGTATGCAAGGTGGGAGCAAAGCTGAACTCAACATCAATACTTTGCTGCGCAAAAACGGCACGGTGCATGCGGCTTCACTTCGCGGGCGCCCAGAGTCTGAGAAGTCCGCCATCTGCCAGCAGGTTGAGCGCAACATCTGGCCGTGGGTACATGCCGGGCTCGTTACCCCCGTAATCGGCGCCACCTTGCCGCTGCAAGAAGCTGCAGCGGCTCATCAACTACTTGAATCCGGTGAAATCACCGGCAAAATCGTGCTAACCGTTTAACGGAACCAGCTTCCGCCCACCCCAGCCTTAAACCTGCTGGAACCGTCAAAAACCAGCGCGAAAATGACGGAACTAGCAGGTTGACGGCCATTTTAGTTGCGTATGCTTCGTGGGTAGCGATGAGGAGAATCACCAACGTGACCACACGACAGCCTCCGAGGCGGCCATTTATCGGGATCGGCATCGGCATCTCCCTAGTAGCAACAACTTTAATGTTCGCGCCAACGGTGGCGGCGGTTGAAACCTCCGTGGTTTGCCCGGCCGAACCCAAGCCGGTAACCACCGAGCAAACTGACGCGCTTTTCGCATTGGCCGCCGACCGACTCTACGCCGCTGCCAACGTCGCAAACCTAGGAAAACCTTCGATCAAATACCCATTTGGCGCGACGGCTCGGCAAACCCAATACCTCCGCTCGGATGCATACGGCTGGACGTCGGGTTTTTATCCCGCTGAACTTTGGATGATGTATGAGCGCACCGCTGATCCAGCGTGGCTTGCCCTAGCGCGTTCATGGACAAAGGGCTTATTGCCGGTCGCGAAATGGACTGGATCCCATGACCTGGGCTTCATGATTGGACTGCCCGCGGGTTTGGCAATGCGCCTCGACCCCGATCCGGCTCAACGGGTCATCTATCGCCGCGCCATCATCGACGCGGCCAAGAGCCTGTCAGCCCGCTGGAATAACAAAGTTAAAGCAATAAAATCGGGGGAATACAACGGCAAGTGGGGCTTGATTATTGACTCGGCAATGAATGCGCCGATGTTGATTGAAGCTGGCAACATGATCGGTGGCACCGAAGGCGCACAACTTCGTAGTCGCGGGGAGCAACATCTACTCACGCTCACCAAGTTTTTCGTGCGTTCGAACGGATCAACATTCCACCGCCTGACATTTAACCCGAAGACCGGTGCGTACCTTGGGCCGGTTTACGGACAGGGCTACAACATGTCCACCAGCACCTGGTCGCGCGGTCAAGCTTGGGCCATGTATGGATTTGCAAAGGGCTATGCGGCGACAGGTAATCCGATGCTGCTGGATGTCGCCCAGCGCACCATCGGATTTTGGAATCAACAGGTCGCCCCCGGTTGCGTTCCAGCCTGGGATCTAGACGTCTGGAGCGCATTCGCGCCTCGGGATTCATCCGCGGCCTCCATAGCGGCCGCCGCAATGTTGCTTATGGCTGACCTTGATCCAGTTTCCAGCGCCGAAATGTCGCAGCGCGCACTGACAACCTTGGGCACACTTACTTCACCAGAGTGGACATCGATCAATACCCAAAACCCCGGGATTTTGATTCGCCAGACTTGGAACGTACCGCTACTTAAGTACGAGGGTTCTTATGTTTGGGGAGACACCTACTTACTTGAATCCATCATGAAGGTAGTCAGCCCGGCTGATCCTTGATTTCGACGGTCAACGTGGTGCCCGCTGGTGTTGATTCACGTGACCACCGGCCCGGCGCATTGATCTCGAGCCAGGCTGAGCCAAGGCCACCTTTCGCAGATGGTGAAACCCCAATGCCGTTGTCGGTGACGGTTAGCACAAGTGAAGTTTCTTTCACCGCCACTTGCACGCTGATCTGACCAGCGCCACCTGAGCGAACCGAATTACCTATTGCTTCATCGGCAATCAAGGCCGCACTTTTCCATTGCGCTGCGGAACCGAAATCCTCGCTCGGCAGAAAAATTTCTATCGCCGCGATTCCGGCCCAGTCTTCTACCATTTGCACTAAGCGTGCGCGCCCATCGGACGACTCAATATCTACGTTTTCACTAAGCGTGCGCGATAGTCGATCTCGCGCCGAGTTAATCACCTGAAGCGCCGAAGCATCGTCGTACTGAAGTGAGGCTTTTTCCAGCTGCAGGGCTATTGCAGTTAACTCCGACTGCACCCGGTGATGCAGGTAAGTAGCAAGCTGGGCATCACGTGCGGCATTCACCTGAATCGCTGCGACCTCATAAACCTGACCAATATCGATGCGCAGTTGCAGGCTAGCGATGATTAAGTTGCGCTCTGCCTGTACACCGAATATGGCCGTAGTAAAGATGACGCTAATGGGAATTGCTATCGCGATTACCACCGCGCCATAGGGATCAGGGCGAATGCCAAGAAGCTGGTTGCCAAGTACCTCAAGGCTCAAGCCGGCAGCGATGGGCAGCGCAATCACTGCGAGTGGGCTCACCCAGGGGCGCCAACTCGGATAGCTACTAATAAGTCGGGCGCGAATTAACAGCACAGCTAGTGCCGAGAGCGCCGATATAGCCGCGACTTCCACCCCGATGACCAGACCAGCCGAGCGCGCCGACCCAACACCGATTAGTGCCACCAGCAAAACTATCGATATCCGCAAAGGCGGATCCCAGCTGCTTATTGCATCAAAGAGCAATGCCCCAAACCGGGTCGGCGGCGGCTCTACTCGTTTTTCAGCGAAAAGTTCGTGGCTAAGTGGTCGGATTTGTTGATCAACTGCATCGTGCAACATTTCGGCCGCCTCATGAAGTTGCCGGCCGAAGTCATGTGATTCGTCTATCGCTTCTAGTTCCTGTAATACCGCCGATCTTGCACTAGCTACTTCATCGACTATGTCACTTCGCCTGGCGTCAGGCACTGCCACAAGTGCACGCTGCACCGCAACGGCTTGCCAAAACAAGGTTGTAAAGGTCGTTCGGTAGTCCTTGTTCGCTTGGATCAGGTAGCCGATGCTGCCCATCCACACGGTGCTCATCAACGCCGAGGTGAGGATTTGATAAGTGGGGTGCACGCCGAAGCCAGCAGGATTCAGGCCGGAGGCCAACCGATCTATAACGAGGCCCCGCACCGCACCTGACACAGCGAGTATTACAAGTATGGCGCCCGGCTGATGGCAAATCCTTGGTGGAATAAGGCGAGTGAGTAAGACTAGGCCGCTGAATGCGCCCTGAGCCAACACCGCGATTGCTAACCAAGTTATGCGATCAGGTGCACCGCGCTCAAAGACTGGCACCGTGAATACCACTCCGAGAATCCCACCGGGGATATACCACAAAAGTGCGCGAGTAGAAAGAGCTGCGGGCGTTGCCAAGCGCTTCCACCGATTCGCATTACTCACCTGTATCAAGCTTGCCGGTGAGTTTTAGATACTCCTGCGTCAAGATCACTCGCACATTTCCATCATCTGGTGCGATACCTAGACGCTCGGCGATTCGCGCCACCATCTTTTCGACCGCACTGTTGCTGGTTCCCCGCTTTTCTGCAATTTGCGCATTGCTCAACCCTTGCACTACATCCCGCAAGACTTCATTTTGGGTTTGGGTTAACTTCGGCCCATCAGCATCGGGCCCAGATCTTTGGGAGACGGGTTTGGTTGCGGCCTCTAGTACGGCCTGTGCCACAACCTTCATTTCGTGCACATCGCGCTTGCGAAGGTGAATCCCGCCTTTCGGCAGCGGCGGTAAGTTCGAAGCCACCAGCCGCGGATCGTCGTACGTGGTTAGCAACACGATGCCGATTTTTGGATGACGCTCTCGTAAGGCCTTGGCTAGATCCAAGCCTGTGGGGCCATCACCTAAATCGAGATCCAAAAGTGCCACATGAACAGAATTTAGATTCGGGAGTGCCAAACATTGACTTGCCTTGCCTACTGAGGCGACTACTTCAAAATTCTTGCCACTTAGGGCCGCGGCCAAAGTGGTGCGGGTGAAAGGGTCATTGTCGACAATTACTACGCGGCAGTTGACCATGGCAATAGCATCTCACCAGATTGACTGCTCTAGTTAAACGACACCTATGGCTGCCAACCGCTTGACCAAATATGGCGAAAAGTAGCCGGAGTACTTTGCCTGCAGGGCGGGGTCGCGCCAGTCTGAGCCGGTTACCAGCTCGCGGCACCCTGGTTGGGCGCATAGGCACTTGAACTCGTCATAGTCAGAGGCATCACACATCGCGTAATCAAAGGTAAGTTCCTCGCCGGGCTCAATATCTCGCATGGCAAGAAGCAGCGACGAACCAGAAAGCCCGCAGTTCGGCTCGCACGAATGGTTAAGCATGTCGCCCGGTTCCGGCGTATCGGATGAAACCAGGTAGAGGTCGTCGTCAACTTGGATAGATCGGCCTTGGCGATCGTGGCTCATCGTGGAGAGCAGGTCGCGGGAAACTATCCAGCCACCAAATGCGGCCACGGTCTCGCCCTTGCTGATCGGCTCAATAACAAACGCGCCCCATCCCTTTTCCCCTGCCAGGCGCGCCTGCGCCTTTGACGTGAGCCAGTTGTAGTCCATCCGACCGCCTTTCTCGTTCGAACACCTGCGATCCAGTTGTGGCCGCGAGCTAATAGATTTGCAAAGAACAAGGAGTGTGCCATACGAAAATGAACACCGTGACCAGGGTTACCGATTGGCTCACAGGAGCGGGTACCGTTAGGCCGTGATTGACCCCCTGATCCTGCGCACCGATCCTGAGCGGATTCGCGAATCCCAGCGCCGCCGCGGTGAAAACGTGGGCTTGGTTGACGATTTGGTGGCCGCTGACATCGCCCGGCGAGCGGCCCAGCAGGAGTTTGAGGATCTGCGGGGGCAGCAAAATGCACTAAGTAAGGCCATCGGACCCCTGCAAGGTGCACTCAAGAAGGCAGCTGAGCCAACTGCCAAAGCTGCTGCCCAAGGCGAAGTGGACGCCCTTATGGCAAATGCTGGAGCACTTGCCGACCAGGTGAAAGCGGCTGAGGCAAACTTAAATGCGGCCAACGCGGCTGCCGACCAGCTGATTTTGCAATTAAGTAACTTGGTCAACTTGAATTCACCGGTTGGAGGCGAAGCCGACTTCAAAGTACTCGAACAGGTCGGCACCCCCCGGGATTTCGTCGCTGAAGGGTTCGAACCTAAAGACCACATCGATATTGGTGAGCTTCTAGGTGCCATCGATACCGGTCGTGGCGCAAAAGTGTCTGGCGCCCGTTTCTTTTATCTGGTCGGTGTCGGCGCCCAATTGGAGTTCGCACTTCTAAATCTGGCCATGCAGCAGGCGATGGGCAATGGGCTCATCCCGGTGATAACGCCAACCATGGTGCTCCCAAGTGCGATGGAAGGTACCGGGTTCTTGGGCCAAGCAGCTGAGAATGTCTACCGCATTGAAAGTGACGACATGTATCTCGTCGGCACCTCGGAAGTGGCGCTCGCTGCATTCCACGGCGATGAAATAATTGACGTTGACCAACTTCCCCTTAGGTATGCCGGCTGGTCGACCTGCTTTCGCCGGGAGGCCGGCTCCTACGGCAAAGACACCCGCGGCATCATTCGCGTGCACCAATTCGACAAAGTCGAGATGTTCGTTTTCACCACTCCAGAAGATGCCGAGGCCGAACATCAGCGGCTCTTGCAGTGGGAGAAGGACTTCATGGACGCCCTAGAAATCCCTTACCGCGTTATCGATGTTGCCACCGGCGACCTCGGATCCAGCGCTGCACGTAAGTTCGATATTGAGGCGTGGATACCGACCCAAGGCAACTACCGCGAAGTAACCAGTACCTCTAATACCACCGAGTTCCAAGCGCGGCGGTTAAAGATCCGCATGCGCGATGGTAAGGAAGTGCGCCCATTGGCGACTTTAAACGGCACGCTCTGCGCGATGCCGCGAATTATCGTGTCGATCTTCGAGAACCATCAACAAGCCGACGGCTCTGTTCGCATCCCAACCGCCTTGCAACCTTTCCTTGCCGGCCAGCA
>JBIIOU010000244.1:0-2778 GCA_044336815.1 Candidatus Nanopelagicales bacterium
AAACATGGAGCACCGTGCTGCCTACCGGCATCAGCGTCGGCAGCATCTGGAATGCAAACAAGTCAACTGGCACCGGTGGATCGATCATTGCTAAAGGTGCATCGTGGAACGGCACCGTTAAAGCCGGATCCCCTACCTCATTTGGCTACTGCGCAAATCGCATCATTGCAATCGTTCCTACACCGTTGCCAACCAGCGTGCCTACGGTATCTCCGACCACACCAGCACCCACGGCGCCGGCACCCGCACCAAGCGCAACAGCGACACCACCCGTGACCGGCACACCTGGCAAGACTTTGGTTGCCCCATATGTCGATATGGGTTTGTGGCCGACCGCAAATCTAATCAACATGTCGGCGGCCACCGGTGTTAAAGCATTCACCGCCGCCTTCGTTGTACAAGAGGCTGGCAAAGCCTGCTCACCTGCATGGGGTGGCTACCCTGCGTACGCCGTTGGTGGCGCGGACGACTTCGTTGATGTCATCGGAGGATTCCAGCGCCAGGGCGGTCGCGTCATTGCGTCATTTGGCGGTGCATCTGGCAGCGAACTAGCCAATAACTGCACTTCTGAGTCAAGTTTGCTCGCCGCGTATAAAAAAGTCATTGATCGCTACTCAATGGATCGCATTGACTTCGACATTGAGGGCGCAGATGTTGCCAATGCTGGTTCAAACCAACGTCGAGCAAAAGTTGTTGCGCAACTACAGAAGGACTACGCCGCGAAAGGTAAAAACATTGAAGTATCCTTGACCGTCCCGGTAATGCCCGACGGCCTCGACAACAATGGGCTTCGCACTGTCAAGGAATTTGCAGCAGCGGGCGTGAATTTGGCTTCGGTGAACGTGATGGCCATGGACTACGGCTCGCAATACACCGATATGGGCACCCATGCAATTACGGCGGCCCAGGGCACCGCGAGTCAGTTAAAAACTATCCCCACCTATTCGAATCTTTCGAATTCCGCGTTGCTGGCACTTGTAGGCCTCACCCCGATGATTGGTCAAAATGACGTCGCGAGCGAGATCCTCACGATCGCCGATTCGACGAAGGTTGCCAAGTTCGTAAAAGATAATGGAGTTGGCTTGCTTGGCTGGTGGGAGATGACCCGCGATACGCCCTGCACCTCAAGTAGCCAGGGCCTGTACCTGTGCACCAAGATCAATGAGCCTCAGTGGGCTTTTGCAAAAGCATTCATTGCGGCATTGGATGGGAAAGTAGCGCCGAACCCGACACCGTCCGCTACTCCGACGGCTACGCCATCTGCAACTCCTACTGCCAGCACCCCGGCCGGCACCTCAGCCCTTGGGGTCACCGCCACGGTGTCATCGGATTGGGGTACCGGTCGCACCATTGATTTGGTTATAACCAATACGGGCGTAACACGCCTATCAGCTTGGTCAGTAACCATGCCATGGACTGGAACGGCAATAGAAATGTGGAATGCCAAGGGCACCCTTGCCAGTGGCAAATTAACCGCGACGAATGCCGAATGGAATGGCCAGTTGGCACCGGGTGCATCAGTGACTATTGGCTTCAATGATGCCGGTACTTTGACGCTCCCGACGACCTGCACTTCGGCGGCTGGCGCGTGCGTCATCAAGATCGGTGCTGCTAAGCCGTAGCAAAAAAGTAAGGGCGGGGTGGGGATAACTCCCCTACCCCGCCCTCTCTTTACCCCAAGTCAGGAACTAGCAAAGAACAAACGTGCCTTGCCGCCGTAAAGCAGATACAAAACAATCAAAGAGATGATGATGTCGATCAGGCCGTTGACAACAATTTCCCGGCCGGCAAATAGATATGACAAACCCTTGAGCAAATTGATGACAGTCAAGATTGCAACAATTAGTCGCGAGATGCGGTTACCGTCAAAGATGCCTTTGGCAACCAGCAGATAAACAATACCGATGACCATTGAGACAAGGACGCCCCAGATGCCGGCGCCAACTGCGTCATTGAGATTGAAGAGACCAAGTACACCAAGGAGCACTCCCAGCAGCCCAGAAATGACGATGATGACCCCGACCAAGGTCACTCCCATTGGGCGCGCTATTCCGTTTGCCATTGCGAACCTCATTTCGAATTTTCAATTGGGATAGGTACGTTTCGCCCAACCTTGGCACGATCAGCCCGCTCTTCGTGTCCGCCGCGCCGCAACTACTTTCCCAGTTGGCCGATTTAGACGGAGTGCATCAGCCAAGAAGCCCGGTTGACCCGCAGCCGCGGCACCGTAATAGCCGATAGCCACCACCCCAACATCTCGCGCCTCGGTGATCACGTCACCAAAGGTTGCAGATACACCGGGTGCGAACGGGTGTTTGGTGACACTTGACCTGTCGGCTTCAAATAGGTTTTCAAAAATATGGAATAAAAATCTAGTGACTTTGGATCTCTGGGTTAGTTATCACGATTACCCGTAGTGGTATCGAACCCGTATTCACTAAATCGTGATCTACCCCTGGTGCCGCCAGTGCCGCATCCCCGGGCCTGAGCTCAACTGACCGACCGTCGAGAGTCATGAGCCCACTTCCTTCAATCACGAGATACAGCTCAGACATTGCCCCGTATTCTGGTTCAGATTCGTCGTGGCGATGTGAGCCTTCCGTACCCCCTACGGGTAGCTCCCAAATTTCTAAATCCATTTGCCATGGATGCGCTCCTTCGAAATAGCGCTGCACAGTGATGTCGCCGACCCCGCCATGCAACTGTTCATACACGAAGGTTTTGTCTCCCGCACGCTCAATAGCAGTCAAGGTGCTCTCCGATCGAAGTTTGGGGGGC
>JBIIOU010000058.1:0-11003 GCA_044336815.1 Candidatus Nanopelagicales bacterium
AGTTTGTAATGCATAGTAGACGTGACCTTGATGGTAAGCGAAAATCATTGAAAATCAAGGTAAGCGCGATTGCGATTCGGTTACTGGAAAAGTTGCCACCACCGACCCGAGAACCACCCCGCCCAATAGGTAGACCCACTGGCGAGTTCCACCGGCAAGGGCCAGATCACCCGCTGGTGACTCGGTCGACATGAGAATGGTGCCAGCAAGCCATCCTGCTAGCACCGCCCAGCCTCCGAACCGGGTTCGCACAAGCCAAGCGCCACCCCTAATCAACAGCAGCAATAGCAGCAGCATTAAAGCCATCCCCCACGGGATTGATATTTGGCCCCATGGCCACGCAGTAACCCACCTAGCCGCCTGCACGAATGCGCCAAGCAGCCCCACGGCGACACCGACCAGGAAAAGTGCGGCGAGCAGGAGCGCCCGGGTCACGTAGTGATATCTGCAAATAGGTCGGTTTCGGGCTGGGAGGAAGGCGTCGGGCCCATTGCTAGTCGGTAGTATTCCGTCCCGAAAGCTTCGGCGCCGACATTGTCAGCGAGGGCGAAGAAACCCCCGCTGACATCAACCTGCGTGCCATGTGCGCGCAGCGCCGCCATCTTGGCCGGCAAGAACTCAGGGGCGACGATCATCGTGGTGACTAAATCGTCATCACAGGCGAAAGGGATGTCATCTGGGTCCATCGACGCAAACTCCGAGTCACCGTGCTCAGAACCGACCGCCTGCATCGCCTCAATACCCGCCCGAATAACGCTCTTCGGGAATGCCGTCCAATAAACCTTGGTTACTTGCCAGGGCGCCCCAAGCTTTGAATCAAAAGTAGAGCTGGCGGCAAGCATGACCGCGTAATGCGTAACGCGGTGCGCCTGGATGTGATCTGGGTGGCCGTAGCCGCCAAAGTCGTCATAGGTAACAACTACTTGTGGCTGCACCTCGCGGATTACCCGCACCAACTCTGTCGCCGAGACCAATAAGTCGGTACGCCAAAAGCAGTCGGGGTTGTCATTGCTAGCGGTGCCGACCATGCCTGAATCGCGAAAACGACCCGGGCCGCCCAATAAGCGCCAATCTCTGACCCCAAGTTCAGCCATGGCAGCACCGAGCTCAGTTTGCCGATGAGCCCCCAATAAGTCGTCCTGGTCGGCCGCCAAGTGGGCGAACTCCTCCAACAAGATCTCACCCTCCTCACCCAAAGTGCAGGTAACCAAGGTGACGTCGGCGCCTTCTGCCACGTACTTGGCCATGGTTACCCCGGTGCCGATGGTTTCGTCATCGGGATGGGCGTGAACCAGCATTAGGCGTCTACTCATCCCCAAAGATTAGTGGCCCATACCCGATGCGGCACGATGCGCAGGTGACTTCATCAGAATCCTTCCCAAGGCAAAAGGCGCGCACCCGGGGATTCCAACTTGGTCGGCCCCGAGGGCTAAAAGTAATTGGCGAGCGCGTGCTCTTTATCCGCAGTAGCAGCGGGCTTGATCCGGCGGGCAGTCTCTGGCAACTTGATCTGGGGGTTCACCCTCCAGTCGAGCAGTGCTTGGTTGATGCCGCCGCTTTACTGACGACCGGCGAGCTCCCAGCTGCCGAGCTGGCACGGCGGGAACGTATGCGTGAAGTCACTTCAGGAATAACGCACTTCACCACGGATAAATCCGGAACAGTAATTGCTTTTGTGATCTCGGGTATTGCCTATGTGAGTGTGCTCGGCAGCACCGTTCACACCAGAGAGTTGACCACCCCGGGCGCGGTAATAGATCCCCGAGTAAGCCCCGACGGCCAGCATGTTGCCTTCGTCGTTGATGGCTGCCTTTGGGTAATAGATGCCCACAAGCTGGACGCGCAGCCGCAACTGCTTTGTGAATCCACAAGTGACACTGAAACGTGGGGCTTGGCCGACTTCATTGCAGCCGAAGAGCTCGATCGACTGCGCGGGTATTGGTGGCTAGCTGACAGCTCCGGGCTAATTGTTGAACGCACAGACAATGCACCCGTCGGTATCCGCTGGATAAGTGACCCCGCCCAACCAGCTAATGAGCCGGTTGCCCACCGTTACCCCGCGGCCGGCGAGGCCAACCCCATCGTCGAACTCTGGCTTATCCCCCTTACTGGAGCGCGTAAGCAATTAATCTGGGACTTGGCCAAATACCCATATTTAGCAACGGTTAATTCATCCGAGGCAGGCACCGTGATGTTTGTACTTACCCGTGACCAGAGAACCGCAAGCATCAATCGAATTGACATCACAAATGGCCAACTAGTTGAGATAGCGGTGCGTACTGACCCAGCGTGGATTGATGTCTATGGCGAACTGCCCTTTTTTGCCACTGATGGGGCACTTATTGAAATTGTCTCTGATGCAACGACTGATACAAACCGCGTAACCCGTGACGGGGTTTTCAACTCGCCGGCCGGGTTGCAGGTGAATGGAGTTGTCGACTCTTCCGTCGAAGGGTTACTTGTGCTTGCCTCACCTGATCCGATGGAACAGCACCTGTACCAGATCAGTAATGAAGGCACCGCAACCGCCCTTACCTCGGGTGAAAGTTGGAATAGTGCCGTAGCCGACGGTTCCACCTTTGTCCTGGCGACTGCTAACTCAATTTCACCGCGCGTTAGCTTCAATGTCGTACACCCTTCGGGTTTGTACGCAATTAGCTCCCATGCAGAAACCCCGAACGTCATTATTAAGTCAAACTTCAACTCAGTTGGCGCAACACAATTGCGCACCTGCGTGTTATGGCCCACCGGTCACGTACCCGGCTCACAAAAACTCCCGGTGATCATGTCGCCATATGGCGGGCCACACGCTCAGATGGTTACCCATATCGCCGGCGCTCACGCATCCGATCAATGGTTGGCTGACCAAGGTTTTGCGGTTGTCGTTGTCGACGGGCGCGGCACACCAGGGCGCGGGCCGGCTTGGGAGCGCTTGATCAAACAAGATTTAGCGATGGGGATCTTGGCTGATCAGGTAAGCGCCCTCCACGCCCTTGGGAGTCAGCTACCGGATCTGGATCTTCACCGGGTCGGCATCGTTGGCTGGTCATTTGGCGGTTACTTGGCCGCCCTTGCCGTACTAGAACGCCCAGATATTTTCCACTGTGCCGTTGCCGGTGCGCCAGTTACCGAATGGCGTCTCTACGACACCGCGTATAGCGAGCGCTACCTAGGGGATCCAAATGAATCACCTGAGGTTTATGACCAATCATCACTATTGATGCGGGCCGACAAACTGCAACGGCCACTCCTGCTCATCCATGGGTTGGCCGATGACAATGTGCTCGTCGCGCATACGTTGCAGTTCTCTAGCGCCCTGCTTGCCGCAGGGCGAAATCATTCGGTACTGCCCTTAAGTGGTGTCACCCACATGACACCCCAGGAGGTCGTAGCCGAGAATTTACTGAATGCCGAAGTCGACTTCTTTCGAACTCATCTCCAAATGGCTGGGCCCGGATCTATCGGGGTATTTGGGGCCGCCCCGTAGTCGGTGCCGATTTCGCGGATCAAATCATTCGACCCGCGATCTTCACCTGCCTCGCCAGTTTGTTTCGTTAGACCCGGGTCTGGTCCGGTTATGGGTGCGGTGCCCAAGAACTCCACGATCGGGAAATGGCACGCTACTTTGTGGCCCGGCTCAAACTCAATAACTTCGGGTTTCTCAACCGCGCAAATATCTTGGGCCTGAAAACAACGGGTGTGAAATACGCATCCGAGGGGAGGTGCTGCGGGGCTTGGTAAGTCACCCGACAACATGATGTGCTCACGCTGTTTTTGTGCACGTGGGTCCGGGATCGGAATAGCCGAAAGCAGGGCATGGGTGTAAGGGTGCAGTGGCCTCGAGTAAAGATCTTCACGTGTTGCAAGTTCCATTACCTGCCCCAAATACATCACGGCAACGTGATGTGAGATTTGGCGAACTACCGCAAGATCATGGGCGATAAACAAGTACGCGATACCAAAATCATCCTGTAGGTCACGCAGTAGGTTGATTACCTGAGCCTGAATCGATACATCGAGGGCCGATACCGGCTCATCGCAGACGATGAATTTAGGCTTCAGCGCTACTGCTCGCGCAATACCTATGCGCTGCCGCTGGCCCCCTGAAAATTCCGCTGGATACCTGTTGTAGTGCTCAGGGTTCAGCCCAACTCGCTGCATCAATTCTTGAACTGCTTTTCTAACTCCACCGGGTGGCTTGACACCCTGAACCGCGAATGGAGCACCAATGATGGCGCCGACCGTGTGCCTTGGATTAAGTGCGTTGTAAGGATCTTGAAATATCATCGCAGCCTTACGGCGGATTGGCACCATTTCTTTGCTCGACATATCAGTAACATTGAGGCCATCGAACTCAATGCGACCACTTGTTGGTTCTACCAAACGCAAAACACTGCGCCCGGTCGTAGATTTACCGCACCCGCTCTCACCAACCAAACCCAAAGTCTGCCCCGGTTGAACTGAGAAACTAACCCCGTCAACCGCCTTCACCTGGCCCACTGTCTTGGGAAATAGGCCTTTGGAGCGCACTGGGAAGTAGGTTCGCAGATCGGTGACCCGCAAAGCTGCTTCCCTAGAAATTGCCGGCTCAATGAAGTTACTCATGCACTTGACCTCCCAAGCGCACTAAGCACTAATTCGGCTACGGCTTGGCGTTCGGTGGAAGGCAGGTGGCAGCGCACCCGGTGCCCGGCCCCGACATTTTCAAGTGCCGGCCGTTGGGTTTGGCACAAGTCACCGGTAACTCGATCCTGATATCCGCACCTTGGGTTAAAAACGCAGCCCGCGGGCAATCGAAGTGGTGATGGTGGGTTACCGGGGATCGGGTCAAGGCGATGACTGTGAGCATGATTCAAGCGCGGTATCGACGCGAGCAGTCCGAGCGTATACGGCATCTGCGGGTGATAGAAAATATCGTCAACGCTGCCCGATTCAACTACGCGTGCCCCATACATAACGGCTACTTCGTCTGCCACATCAGCGACTATTCCCAGATCGTGGGTAATGAGAATGACAGCGGTATCGAATTCACGCTGCAGCTGGGAAATCAGCTCGATGATCTGCGCTTGCACCGTGACATCCAGCGCAGTTGTTGGTTCGTCAGCAATAAGCAGTGAAGGTGAATTAATTAACGCCATGGCTATCATTACTCGCTGGCGCATCCCGCCCGAGAATTGGTGGGGGTAGTCATTAAATCGCTTCGCCGGGGCTGGGATTCCAACTTTGTGCAGCATCTCAATGGCACGATCACGCGCACTCGCCTTGGATACCTTTTCATGAGCGTTGACCGCCTCGGTCAATTGATCGCCAATTCGATAAAACGGATGCAGGCTAGACATTGGATCTTGGAAGATCATCGCCATCTTATTGCCGCGCAACTTGCGCAGCCCCTCTTCTGGCATCGCGACGAGGTCTTCACCGTCAAAAAGCACTTCGCCACTGACATCGGCATTACGTTTGTTGATAAGGCCCATTACCGCCTGCGCCGTAACACTTTTGCCTGATCCAGACTCCCCCACGATAGCCAATGTTTTACCGCGTTCAATCGCGAAACTCACCCCATCAACCGCGCGCACAATGCCGTCTTCGGTCGGGAACTGCACCGAAAGATCCGAAACCTCTAAGAAGGCTCGCTTCGAATTCGCTTTTTCGGCCATCACACCAACCTGACCCTCGGGTCGATTACCGCATAAAGTAAATCGACGATGAGATTGGCGACAATAATGAAGGTTGCCGTAACCAAGGTGATGCCAACTATCACCGGCAGATCAGCGTCATTGACCGAGTTGACCGCAAGTGACCCAAGGCCAGGCAGGCTGAAAATGCTTTCGGTGATGATCGCGCCACCCAGTAAGCCAGCCAGATCAAGCCCCGCCGCGGTAACAATTGGGGTTAGCCCTGCGCGCAGAGCATGCTTTCTTATGACAACACGTTCGGGCAGGCCCTTGGCTCGTGCGGTGCGAATATAATCGTCACCTAGAACTTCTAACATCTGATTGCGCGTTAACCGCATATAGAAGGCTGCATAAAGAATGGCGAGCACAATCCATGGCAACAGCATCGTCTGAAAAAACTGTATTGGATTTTCAAAAGGTGACACATAAGACGGATAGGGCAATAGTTGTAGCCGAATTATGATGAAAAATATAGCCATCAATCCCAAGAAGAATGAAGGCAGCGAATACCCCGCCAGCGATATACCCATAACGGTTTTGTCCTGCCACCTACCACGGCGCAGCGCAGCATAAATTCCAAGCGAAATACCGGCCGCCAACCATAAAATGAAAGCTCCAAGTGCGAGCCAGATCGTTGGTGGCAAACGATCTTTGATGAGTACCAGGACTTCCTCACCGCGCTTGAAGGAGTAGCCCAGGCACGGGGCGTTGCATACCACCGGGTCAGGTGAGTCAGCTGCATAAATGCGGCCGACAAACAATCCCTTCATGAACTCCCAGTACTGCTGAATTACTGGCAAATCGAGACCGAGTTTATGTCTATTTGCTTCCAGCACCTCCGGCGTGCAGCCTTTGCCGCAGGTAAGGCGCGCCGGGTCAGCAGGGAGCAAGCTAAAAAGTATAAAAACTACGAGGGTAAGCAGCAGCAACAAAATGATCATACTGATCACTCTTCGCACTACGTACGCGCTCATGAACTTGAATTCCTATCGGTTCGGTCGCTGCTTATGCGGGACGAAAAACTTCACTAAGACAGTGTTGGTGGGCGGGTGCTGCGCACCCGCCCACCAATTTAACTACTGCTGTACCGCGTACATCTCGCCATACGGCCAGGAGCCGTAGGCGGGCCATAAGTACACGGGGCCGATCTGCTTACCAACAACGCGTTGTTCGCGACCAAAGCGGGTCGGGATCACAACGACGTCGGCCATGGCCTTCGTGTTGAGGTCCTGCCACATTTTGGCCTGCTTCGCACGGTCGGGTTCAACCTTTGCGGCCTCGACAGCCGCATTGAACTCTGCGTTGTCGTACTGCGAAAGGTTGAAACCACCCGATGGCGTGAACAACTCAGGGATGATGGTCGATGCATTCGGCCAATCAGGGCCCCAACCTGCGTTGATCAATTCATGCGCTTTCTCCGGATCGAAGACCACGCCGTAATACTGCCCTGGCTCAATCGGGTTTGGCTTGGCTGTAATGCCCGCCTTGCCGAGTGAGTCGACCACAATCGCTGCCGCTTTGTCGGCGGTTGGTGACTGCGGGTAATCGAAGGTGATCGTCGGCGCAGCTTCACCGGATTCAGCGATCAACTTCTTCGCGAGCTCCGGATTGCCAGCGTCCGCAACCTTCTCGCCGAGCAAGGTTTCCCACATGCCAGTTGGCGCGTAGTCAACACCCATGTTCGGCTTGATGACGCCATCTGCGTAGTCACCGGAAAAATCACCACCGGCATTCTTGCGTAGCGCGTCACGATCAAGTGCCACCGCAATTGCCTGACGGATCTTAAGGTTCGGTACCTTGGCGGTATTAATGGCTAGGTAGCGAACATACGGATCGAGCTCACTGATCGCCCGGCCCGCGAACTCCGGATTGACCTCGGATGGGCTCTTGTAAATAACACCCAATTGCTCCGGCTCTACGCCAAGAGCAAGCGCCGTGGCATCGTTACCGGAACTGGAGATTAGGCGTTGATCAATTACCTTTACATCAATGCCATAGTCCACCTGCCAGGTGTCTGGATAAGCCTTGCGGTAATCATCGCTGGCTGGATCCCACTTGTCGTTGCGGACCAACACCATCTTTCCGCCCTTGCCGTTCTTATTCGACTCAATCTTGTATGGGCCCGATGAAACCGGCGCATCTCCGTACTTTTCACCGGTATCCGATGCCTTGGGCACTGGCGCAAAGGCGGTTAGGGTTACCGTGTAGTTGAAGTCCGGTACCGAACGACTCAGATTGAAAGTGATGGTCTTACCATCCGCCGAACAGGTAACAGCCTTATCGAACAGCTCCTGACCCTCGCCGGTGTACGGGCCTTTATACGCCGATGAACCATCTTCCAAAGTTGGAATGTCCAGCATCGAGATGGCATAGGTCGGGCCGCCGGTGATGACATCGGTTGCGAAAGTGCGCGAAGTGCCATAAGCAACATCAGCGCACGTAACCGGTGAGCCATCTTGGAAGGTGGCGCCATCGCGAATGGTGAACTCCCACGTCTTACCACCATTTGATGCGGTGCCGGTGTCGGTTGCCAGGTCACCCACAATCGACGTGCCTTCTGCGGCATCGGGTGAGAACTTATACGAGGTTAGCGTGCGATAAATCGTGCCATTGAAGAAGGCAAGATCCTCACCCGTGTAGATGCGTTGCGGATCGATTTGATCGAACTGCTCGGCATTTGTCAGGTAGTACAGGGTGCCGCCCTTAGCCGGCTCTCCACCACCTGTTCCACTTGAACTAGCGCCGCTCTGTGTCGGCTCTCCGCTAGTTGTTCCACTTGAACTGCTTCCCCCGCCGCAGGCGGCAAGTGCAAGTGCAGCAACTGCACCGACCGCCGCTAAGCGCAGGCCCTTATTAGCCTTGCCCATTTTTCCTCCCAAAACATCGGACCAAGTTTCCACGGTCCACGACATCGGATCCCCATGGCCCAATTGCAGCGAGGTTACCGATCTTCTTAGGTACCGAAAGCGTGAGCATTTGACTCACACCCGTCCGGCGCGGGGATCTAGGGCGTCGCGGACAGCGTCCCCGACGAGATTAAACGTGACAACAAGAACCACCAGGACGGTGCCCGGGATAAACAAGTAGGACGGAACCACACTGAAGTAGCTGACCGAATTACCTAACATGCCACCGAATGACGTGTCAGGTGGCAGCACGCCAACCCCCAAGAATGACAGAGCCGCCTCGGTGCCTACATAGGTTGGCAATGTCAAAGTTGCATATACAAGAATCGGCGCCCAAAGATTGGGGAGGATTTCCTTAAATAAGATCCGGTAGCGGCTAGCCCCCATCGCAATTGCGGCTTCAACGAATTCACGCTCGCGCACACTCAAGACTTGGCCGCGAACGATACGTGCCAAATATGGCCAGCCGAAAATACTTAATACGATTATTAAGTAGGTGATTCGAGATGGGTTTCCATCGGGAACACCAAGATCTGTTAGTCGCTGGGTCAACACTCCCGACAATGCCAAGATGATGAGCAGGAACGGGAAGGCCAGGATTAAATCCATGGTGCGCCCGATGACGGCATCGGTCTTGCCACCCGCGTAACCGGAGATGATTCCAAGTACTGTGCCAAAGAAGACGGTGAGAATGGTGGCGGTGGTTGCAATCAGTAGCGAGATTCGGAGGCCATAGAGCAACTGTGCGAAGATATCGCGCCCGGTACCCCACTCAACTCCCAGTGGATGTTCAGTACTGATGCCACCCCATGGGCCCACCGGGCCGCCGCCACTATCGCTGATCGACTCTTTATCGAATGAATATGGGTCAACGCCAAGTAGCCCGCAGATTACCGGAGCAAAAATCGCTATTAAATATAGGGCGATCAAGATAATCAGACAGACCATGGCCAATTTATCGCGGCGTAGTCGCGTCCACACAATTTGCCGAAGTGAACGGCTGGCAACTTCACTTCCGGTCAAGGCGTCAGGCCCGTCGATCGTCGCGACCTTGACCACTAAAACACCGCCCCCGGATATGAAGCCCGTTTTTTGGCCCAACCATCGGACCAAATCCCTTGGGATGTTACTCCTCAGTAACAACCACGCAAGCCCAGTACGGGGAAAAAGTGCAATTGTGACCTATTTGTGGCAAAGAGCGAACTATTAGGACTGGGCTTTGGGCTTGCGCCCTGCCTTTGAACGGTCCGCCGCCATCAAGAGCACCTTGCGGATCCGCACCGTTGCCGGGGTCACCTCGACGCATTCGTCCTCACGGCAGAACTCAAGGGCCTGCTCAAGTGAAAGCTGCTTATGCGGGATAAGGGGCACCAAGATATCGCCTGAGGACTGGCGCATATTGGTTAATTTCTTCTCCTTGGTCGGGTTGACGTCCATGTCATCAGACCTTGAATTCTCACCGACGATCATGCCTTCGTACACCTCGGTGCCAGGACCGACAAACATGGTGCCGCGATCTTGGAGGTTCGCCAATGCAAAGCCGGTCGTTGGACCGGTGCGGTCGGCCACGAGTGAGCCTGTCGGGCGAGTGCGCAGCTCGCCATGCCAGGGCTCGTAGCGCTCGAAGACGTGGTGCAATAGGCCGGTTCCGCGAGTCTCAGTGAGGAACTCGGTGCGAAAACCAATCAGGCCACGGGCCGGGACGATGTAGTCCATGCGGACCCAGCCGGTGCCGTGGTTGACCATCTGCTCCATACGGCCCTTGCGAAGCGCCATTAGTTGGGTCACGACGCCGAGGTAGTCCTCGGGGATGTCGACGCTTAGGCGCTCCATCGGCTCATTTATTTTGCCGTCAATTACGCGCGTAACGACCTGCGGCTTACCGACGGTGAGCTCGAAGTCCTCGCGGCGCATCATCTCAACGAGGATCGCCAACTGGAGTTCACCACGGCCCTGGATCTCCCAGGTGTCTGGGCGCTCGGTCTGGTTCATTCGAATCGAGACGTTGCCGACGAGCTCTTGCTCCAGCCGCGCCTTGACCATGCTGGCGGTGAGCTTCTTGCCGCTCTTGCCCGCAAGGGGTGCAGTGTTGATGCCGAACGTCATCGAGATCGACGGCTCATCAACGGTGATCACCGGAAGTGCGACCGGATTATCGATATCAGCGAGGGTCTCACCGATGGTGATCTCTGGGATACCAGCGACCGCGATGATGTCGCCAGGGCCCGCGCTCTCAGCGGGCACACGGGTTAGGGCTTTGGTGATGAGTAGTTCAACTACCTTGGCACGTTCTACGGTGCCGTCGGCCTTCATCCAGGCCACCTGCTGGCCCTTTTTAATGTAGCCCTGATGCACGCGACAAAGTGCAAGGCGACCGAGGTAAGGCGAGGCATCAAGGTTGGTGACGTGCGCTTGCAAAGGC
>JBIIOU010000059.1:0-10995 GCA_044336815.1 Candidatus Nanopelagicales bacterium
TGGTTCTTCTACCTGTTCACCGTGTTGGTGTCGGGAATCCCAGCGGGGATCGGCGCCGGCTTAGTGGCGAGCGGAGGGTCAGGCGGCACCTCGTCCGTAGGAGCAGTTATCTACGGCATCGCCATTGTTATTTCGCTGGCTTTTGTAATCCCGACACTAGCCGTCGGTTGCCGACGCCTGCATGATCGCGGTCAGTCCGGTTGGTGGCAGTTACTGCTACTTGTGCCATGTGCCAATATCGTTTTGATCATCTTCTGGGCGATGGCTGGAAATGATGGCGATAACGCGTACGGCTAGCTACCGGAAGTAGCGCCGGCAGCTACCACGATGACCAACCAGAAAATGAAAGCTAGGATTGAAAGACCGGCGCCGATTATGCCGAGTATGAAACCGGCTTTTGCCACACCGCCATTGGTTGCTAGGCCCTGCTTCGCTTTCTGCATACCGACATAGCCGAACACAATCGCGAGAACTGTGCCGATTGGGCCAAGACAAAAGAACTGCAAGATGCCCATGACTAGCGAGGCTGTCCCCATGCCATCTTGGGACTGTTTGTATTCCGCGGGATTAAATTGAGGTGGGGTTAATTCTGACATTGCAACTCACCAATCTTTGTATTAGGCAACTGGTCTTAGATCAGGAAACGCGCAGTGCTAACTCGGACACCAAGCCATCGGAAGCGGATTCAATCATCTTCAGAACCGTGGTGAAATCCTCCAAGGTTCCGTGATACGGATCTGGTACATCAAGGGCGGGGTCTGGTTCGGTGATGCCGCTTAGTGCCGGATCAAAAGCACGCATCATCCGGAGTTCAACTTGGGCGCCACTAATTTCGATCTGCGCAGCGACGTCGGCGAAATTATTTGTGTCCATCACCAACGCAAGATCAATATCGGCGAACCAACTTGGGGTAATCTGCCGGGCCGTGTGATCAAGGTCGTAGCCGTACTGATTCAGCGTGGTGATGGATTTGGCGTTGGCTCCCTGGCCAATATGCCAATCGCCGGTGCCGGCTGAATCGACGCTGACCAATGCAGTGAGGCCGGCGGCAGCGAGGCGATCGCGGAGCACCGCCTCCCCTATCGGGGAGCGGCAAATATTGCCTAGACAGATGACGGTCACTTGGTATGGCTTAGACACCGGATGAGAGTACCTATTCTGGAATAAATTTGTTATCCACAGCCTGGGGATAGGGAATTTGTGCGGACCGCACTGAAATGGCACTGGCCCATTTCGGTCATCCCCAGACTGTCCCCAAGGGATTACCAGTCAGGAGCAGGTGTTCCCCAGCCACTCCACACCCTCATCCACAAGGCGGTTGGACAGGGCCGGCGCCGCGCCCATACGTTACGTCAGACCTACCTGTTAGAACAGGTAAATGGTGGTGGAATGGTATTCGGAAGGGAGGCCTAGATGAGTGTCGTTGAGTTGCCCCTTCCCGTAGAGCACCGCGCCCAGGACCGCACCCCACCTAATGACGTTGCCGCCGAGCAGTCGGTCTTAGGAGCCATGCTGCTGAGCAAGGACGCCATCGCCGACGTAGTCGAGACAGTACGCGAAGCAGATTTCTATCGTCCCGCACATCAAACTATTTACGGGGCGATTCTTGATTTATACAGCAAGGGCGAGCCAGCCGATGCCGTCACCATTGCGGCTGAGTTAACCAAGAACGGCGATATCGCACGCGTAGGTGGGGCACCGTATCTGCACACGTTGGTGTCACTGGTGCCAACCGCAGCAAATGGCAACTACTACGCCCGTATCGTGCGCGAGCAAGCAATCTTGCGCCGACTCGTTGAAGCCGGCACGCGCATCGTCAGTATGGGTTATACCGGTACCGGCGATGTTGACGAAATGGTTGATCGAGCACAAGCCGAGGTCTACGACGTTACCGATCGGCGCATGAGTGAGGATTACAGCCCACTGCGCGACATCATGAATGACGCACTGAGTGAGATTGAAGCAATCTCAAATCGCGGCGGCGAAATGATCGGGGTACCAACAGGGTTTGTTGATCTTGATTCACTAACTAACGGCCTGCACCCTGGGCAGTTAATTATTTTGGCTGCTCGGCCTGCGCTTGGTAAATCAACACTTGGGCTTGATATTTGCCGAAATGCTTCCATCAAACATGGTTTGAGCAGCGTCATCTTCTCACTCGAGATGAGCCGCAACGAAATCGTCATGCGGCTTCTTTCGGCCGAAGCCCAGATCCCCCTGCACCACATGCGTTCGGGCACAATGAGCGAAGGTGACTGGGCTAAGTTAGCCAGCAAGATGGGCACGGTCAGTGAGGCTCCTTTGTTCATTGACGATTCACCGAACATGACCTTGATGGAGATCCGCGCCAAGTGCCGCCGCCTTAAGCAGCGTCATGATCTGCGCTTGGTAGTTGTCGACTATTTGCAGCTCATGACAAGTGGGAAGCGTGTCGAAAGCCGCCAGCAAGAAGTTTCGGAGTTCTCGCGATCACTTAAACTTCTGGCCAAGGAACTTGAAGTACCCGTGATAGCAATCAGCCAGTTGAACCGTGGTGCTGAGCAGCGCCAGGATAAACGACCGATGCTCGCAGACCTTCGCGAATCGGGTTCTCTGGAACAAGATGCCGACGTCGTCGTGCTACTGCATCGTGAGGATGCTTATGAGCGCGAATCGCCGCGTGCCGGTGAAGCGGACTTCATCATTGCCAAGCACCGCAACGGCCCAACAGGCCTAGTCACCGTCGCATTCCAAGGCCACTACAGCCGCTTCGTCGATATGGCGCAGATATAGATCCACGGCACGGTAATATCTGTTGGTATGGCCCAAGATTCACCAGAGAACGCTCCTGAAGTCATCATGTTCGTGCGCCATGGTGAGAAACCAGGTGAAGGCACTGAGCCACATGGTGTTAACGCAGAAGGTAAACACGACGGTCACTCACTTTCGGTATTGGGTTGGACCCGCGCCGGTGCGCTAGCTGGCTTTTTCGCCCATGCACCCTCGGCGGCTCACCCGAACGTCGTCAAGCCTGAACGGATTTTGGCAACGAGGCCAACACCCGATGCAAAAAGTAAGCGCGAGATTGATACCGCAACACCTACCGCCCGGCGACTTAACCTCGAGATTGAAGACGATCACACCCACGGCAATGAGAAAAACCTGGTCGCTGAAGTACTCGGCCGCCCCGAATCGACCCTGATCGTCTGGCACCACGGCACCATGTCGAAAATAGTGCGGCACTTCCCGGTTGTAAATAAGAAAGATATCCCCCATCGATGGCCAGATGAGCGATTTGACCTAATTTGGGTTCTAGTGCGACAACCCGGTGACGAACTGACATATCGATTTGTTGTGGTGCCGCAGATGCTACTGGCTGACGACTTAGAAACTGGATGAGATTACCCTGATGAGTGACAGTCAGGGCGAGATTAAAATACCGAAGACTCCGCGTACTCCCGCAGAGGCTGCAGCTCACCGTGCCAAAATAAGAAAGAAAAAGAGAGAGAAGCAGCAGGCTCTGGCCGCAATCACGATATCAGTTTTTTTATGTTGGCTAGGTAGCACTGTTTTCATTTCTTCACACAAAGTGATGGCGGCGCAACTAGGTATCAGCACTCTGGAAGTGACTCTGGCACTCGCAAGTTACTCGGTCGCGCTCATCATGGTCGCAATTGCAGGTGGCCGATTATGCGACATCATTGGCCGCAAACGGATGTTCATCATTGCCGGCCTAGTATTTTCCGTAACAGCATTATGTGGTTTACTCATTGAAAACTTTTGGACTCTCCTGCTCGTTCGGGTACTTATGGGCCTGTGCGCGGGACTAATTCTGACGTCGACAGGTGGAGTGTTAGTCACAACTATGTCTGGCAACATCCGCCATGACGGGTGGCTGCTGTGGCGTGGTGCGGGTATGAGCGGCATGGTCCTAGGCCCTGTTTTTGGGCCCGTCATAATCGGCGCCGTCGATTGGCATACGCCTTTTCTCGCAAATGCACTGCTTATGTTGGTAGCGGTTGCCCTTGGTGCCTTGGGGATGAAAGAGAGCCGTGATGAAGACAGTACCTTCAGTTTTGGGCTCATGGCCCCGACGGTTTTGCTGGGTCTTGGATTACTGAGCCCGTACTTGGTTCTACTTGTTTTCAAGGAGCAGATCGAGAGCTGGCCATTGGTCGGCGCAGTAGTCGTGGGTGGGATCGCCTGTTTCATTGGATACTTCGTACTCAATAGGAAATATTCAAATAAACTATTTGATACCAACATCGTGACTCATAACCGTCGGATGTGGCTGACCGATATTTTCGGTGGAATCCATGTAGGCGCCCTTTTTGTAGTGGTTGCTGCCTTCACGGTAATTTTGGATGCTGATACCAAATTGACTTCTACCTGGATTGGTATCGGAATGCTGCCGCTCGTTTTACCGTTAATTACTTTGCATTTGTTGGCGCACAGATTCAGAGAAAAGTATGGGCTTACCAGGCAAAAAGAGACGATAGTTGGGTGCCTTCTGCTCACACTCAGCATGATTTGGTGGTTCGCGGTAGCGGTGAGAAACCCAAGTTACTGGACGATACTTCCAGCCTTGATTCTCGTCGGCTCTGGCTTTGGTCTCATCCGGCTGTATGGACACATGGGTGTCATTAAGGTTACCGGCCAAAGATGGTCTTCAACTCTTTTCGGAACTCGAACTTTCAGTAATCACATAGGTGCGACGATTGGCGCAGTAGTAATCGGCTATGTGCTTGTTGCAGCTTCAATTGGCACTGAAACATTAGATCCGGTGGCGGCGAAGCAAGCCGGCCTGATCGCCAGCTTCTCTATGTTGGTCGTGATTGCTTCGTCGATCGTGTTCGCTGGCCTTAAGGCTGAACTCCTCGGGCTCGAAGATCCACATTGGCATGCGCCAACTTCTGCGGGCGCAGGTGAGAGCTCAGAGGAGCGTGTGCTTTGATCTGCGAATGATGGAAATTGATCGGCGGAAATTGTCCGGACTTCTAGAGCAAGAGCGAGTAGAGCATCTAGCTCGCACTCCGCTATCGCGAGCTGCCTATGAAGCCGCTGACCACCTCTTTGGCCGAGTCCCGATGACTTGGATGAATAAATGGTCAGGCGGATATCCCGTATCCATGGCCTCGGCTCGTGGCAACCGCATCGTTGATCTCGATGGAAACGAGTATGTGGATTTTGCCTTGGGCGATACCGCAGCAATGGCCGGGCATTCACCTGACGCCACGGTAGCTGCCGTAACCCAGCGTCTAGCCGTCGACGGTGGCATCACCACGATGCTGCCAAGCTTGGATGCTGAGTGGGTTGGCGCCGAACTGACTCGGCGTTTCGGGTTACCGCTTTGGTCGTTCGCCCTCAGCGCCACTGACGCCAATCGGTGGGCATTGCGCATCGGTCGACTAGTCACCGGTAAACCGAAGGTTCTAGCGTTCTCATATGGGTACCACGGTGCCGTCGATGAAACCTTTGTTGTGTGTGGTCCAGATGGTGAACCAGAAGCAAGGGGCGGAAATGTCGGGCCACCGGTGCCGATCGCAGATACCACCCGAGTTGCCGAGTTCAACGATTTAGCATCGGTTGAGCGCGCCTTAGCTCACGGTGACATTGCTGTGGTGATAACCGAGCCCGCGCTCACCAATATGGGCATCGTGCTACCTGAGCTGGGATTTCTTGACGGCCTACGCGCCCTGTGCACGCAATATGGCGCACTCCTATTGATTGATGAAACACATACTTTCTCTGCGGGCCCAGGTGGGTGCACTCAAGCTTGGAATCTGAAGCCAGACCTATTTGTGATCGGCAAGAGCATCGGCGGCGGTGTCCCGTGCGGTGCCTTTGGGATCACCAACGAAATTGCTGAAGCCATCCGCGCAAATCTTGATGCTGACCTCGTCGATGTCGGCGGCGTGGGTGGCACACTGGCCGGCAATGTTCTGTCAACAGCAGCGATGCGGGCAACTTTGGGAGAAGTCCTAACCGGGCCCGCATTCGAACACATGATTGCCATGGCAACTAGGTTCACCGCTGGGGTAGAGCTGGTACTTCTGGAAACGAACATGCCGTGGTCGATAGTGCAACTGGGTGCGCGGGCCGAGTATCTATTCACGAGCCCGGCACCCAAAAGTGGCTCGGCATCGGCTTTGGTTGAGGACGAGGAACTTGAGGACTACCTACACCTTTTTATGTCGAACCGTGGCTTGTTGATGACGCCATTTCACAATATGGCGTTGATGTGCCCGACAACATCTTCGGCCGACGTCGACTTGCACACTGCTTTATTTTCTAAAGCTGTTGCCGGCTTAATTAAGTAGTCGCTGCTACTTACTCGAAGAAAGTCGGCCCAGTAACTTTTAGTCTCTTTTGACTGATGGGTGCGCAGCGGCCGTCGAGCTCGCACTTGTTGCTGAACGCGCCGACCTTGACATTTGTTGGCCCACTTTCAGACCAAATAATATTGAAGGATTTACCATTGCGCTTGAAGCCGCAATTTACGAGGCTTCCTTTGGTGGTGCACTTTTGGAAGGTGGCTCCCGTAATCCAGCCCTCAAGAGTTTGCAAGGCAATCGCAGCATCGCTGCCCGTGTTCATTTGAATGCCGAGGAGTTCGATATCTGGTCGCCACGAGTACCAGTAGACGCGGCTCAGGCCAAGGCGCAGGGCATCAAGATAAGTGCGGGCAGTCCATTGCGCAGCTTTTGACCCCGTGATGTCCTGATCTGGATTCGCTGGGCCGGGGCCGGCAAGACCGAAGTTATTCTCGGTGTCCCAAAGTGGTTTATTGGGAGCGCCAGCGGCCTTAAGGCTGTCCATCCACATGTTAGCCAAAGCGGCGCGATCCTTAGGTGAACCGAGACTGGCAGGGTAGGTATGTGCACTGAAGACGTCAACCGGCCAGTTTCGCTTGGCCAATTCGGCCAAGAACTTGGGGTAGAACTTCTTAAAGGCTCCACCGAGTCGTACTCCGGTGCTGGGCGCGACGACGGTAGCGGCCGGATCGATGGTTTTGATGATGTCGTAAGCCCGTTTGGTTAGTTCAGCAAGCTCGGCCGGGCTACCGGTAGAAAATGTCGAAAGGTTGGCTTCATTCCAGGGCTGGTAACTGGTGATCTTGCCCTTGTAGCGGGTCACGACTGCTGTCACCCAGCGGTCCCACCAAGCCAAGTCGGTTGGCATGCCAGCGGCTCCAGGCCGGGGCAGGGCGATGGGCGAGGGGTCATCACTTGCCCACGCGGGAGTACTTCCCAGCACCATCAGGATGTCCTTGGTGCCGTTCGTTAACGCTGTATTAACCGAACTATCTAAGTTAACCCAATTGTAGTTGCCATTAGTGGTCTCAATATCTGCCCAACTGGTCTGGTTATCCCACAACCGAATCGAGCCGATCGGGATATTGGGCCAGTTGCCGCGTTGCAGGTCCACCACATGCATGCCAAAAAGAGTGTCCTTGATTAACGTGCCAGGGGGTATGGGCGCCGCCTGCGCTCCCGGGGCCGCAAGGAACAAGGCTCCGGCGGTTACCAAGGTGGTGGCGGTCACGGTGACAAGGGCGATTACGCGGGTGTGAAATGACATGACTACATCGTGCCATTAGCCAATGAAATGTCATTAGAGGGGTCGTGAAACCGCCAGCAAAGTCACGTCATCTCGGTGCCATTCCACCGAGTGCTCCCGGGCGCGCGCCAAAACTCGTTGGCCCATTTCTTCGGCGTTGATACGAACAGGTGCGTCACAGCCGCGAACGAAACTAGAAAGATCATGGGTAGTGAAAGTGGCACCTGCTTCATTGCGAGACTCGACTAGTCCATCGGTGAATGCCATAAGTAAGGCACCGGGCTTAAACTCATTTGTCAGCGTCTCCCATTGCCCGCCGAGGGAAGAAAGCAGTGGGCCGGTGGGCTCACAAAAACTTGCGGTTTTGTCAGCTTGAACAATCAGCGCGGGCTCGTGACCAGCGTTTGCCCAAGAGATAGTGCCGGCGTGCTGATCAACTACGACTACAAGTGCGGTTACAAAGAACTCACTGTCAAAGAGAATTGTTGCGGCCACCTTCATAATCTGGTCAGGGCTACTGCCGGCGCGGAGCCCGGCATGCAGAAGAGGCCTAAGTTGAACGGCGGTTACGCCCGGCTCCGCGCCATGCCCAGAAACGTCAGCAACGACAAGGCCCAAAGTGCCATCCGGGCGAACAACCGCATCCCACCAATCACCAGACATCACCCCTTCCGCCGACTGCGACGTACCGAAGATATTGAGCCCAGGGATCTGAATTGTCTGCGCCTGAGTGTGCGCGAAGGCAAGTGCTGCAACTACCGGTGCTTCTTGATGTAGCCCTTGCCGAGCTGCGCGCGCTGAATCAATTTCGTGGACCAGGTTTCTTCTCATGGACTCCGCATCGAGCGCCACCATCGCAATCTCCGGCGGCCCAAGAGCTGGAATAACATGTTCATGGGTGGGCTCAGTGGTAGCGCGTTTTAAGTCTTCTTGTAAACGGGCCAATGGCAGCAAGACCCAACGCCTTAACGCAAGGAATAGTCCGGCCAGTAGTACCGTTGCGCTGATCCCGGCAATCAGTAAAACCACACCGAGAAGCCAGGCGAATCCCTGAGCTAGTTCAGCTGCTTCATCCCTTTGGTTGTCGATGGCGCTTACCAAATGCTGGGAATCTTGGGTCATTTGGTCGTAAGCCAGGCGCGTTGCGGGGGCCACTATTAGTGCCCTTACCCGTTTACCGGGGCCGCTCTCCATGGCCAAAGTGACAGGGCCGACGCCCTCAGTTACCCAGTTTGCCTGAGAGGTAACAACAGCGTCAAACAGTTGTGTTATGTCAGGGAGGCCGGCTATGTGAGGAGCCACCTGTTGCGCGAGAGCATCAGCCCTCGCGATTGAGTTGTTTAACCTCGCTAGGGACGAAGGGGTAGCGAGCAGGCCGTAATCGGTGAGAGCACGTGAGGCATTTGCCTGGGCCAGCACTAAAGACCGCGCGGATTCAGCCGCGGGGTCAAGTGTCTCGCGTAACTCGTTCTGCGCGGTGACCGTACCGAAGTACTCTTGCATTAAAAAAACTGCGCTCGTGGCCATGACACCGAAAGCCAGGAAAGCCACAAACAGCATTCTGCGGCGAAGGGTCATGATCTTCGCTCACCTGTTGTTACCAGCAAGACGCCGCCCAACACAACCG
This sequence comes from Candidatus Nanopelagicales bacterium, assembly GCA_044336815.1. Classification (GTDB taxonomy): domain Bacteria; phylum Actinomycetota; class Actinomycetes; order S36-B12; family S36-B12. The sequence continues at coordinate 9,167 of JBIIOU010000059.1, forward strand.
TGAGCCCGAGAACAACGTCGCGTGTTATCGGCTCACTAATTATCAGCGCACCGAGTAGCACCGCGATCGCCGGGTTGACATAGGCATACGTTGACACAAGTGACATTGGAGCACAGGTGATCAGATAGCTGTAGGCGCTGTAGCCAATGACAGCTGCGATTACTAGCCAAATCCAGCCTAACCAGGACGCTTGCGTAAATGTTTCGAAGTGGAGGCTTTCACCGCGCAAGGCGCCGAGCCCGAGCAGCATGGCACCAGCGCCTAGTAATTCATAAAAAGTGGCGACGATGGAATTTTTCGGCAGCGGATAAGAGGTTGACTTCCATGAGAAAAAAGCCCAGCAGAAACTTGATGCGAGAAGTAAACAAGACCACAGAACAACATCACCTTCGGTACCTGAGCGTGGCGTGGTGCCTCCTGGAAGGATCATCAGACCCAATCCAGTTAAGCCAACGACGACTCCAGCGATAGTGAGAGGTGATGGGCGGTCACCAGCTTTGATCCGGAAGAGCACTATCCAAAGTGGCACGATAGAAACCAAAAGTGCGACGATTCCGCTGGGTACGAACCTTTCCGCAAGTGCCACGGTGCCGATGCCGACACCGAGTAGCAGGCAGCCCATCAGGATCGAGTAGGCGAATTCAGGCAGTGAAACTCGTAGTACCCGAGGCCCCCTGACTATCGCCAAGGCCGCCGCGAGAATCAACGCGGCCATGATGAAGCGCAACGCATTCGACAGCAAAGGTGGCATTGACTCGATCACCACCGCCACACCGAGGTAGGTCGAACCCCAAATCACCCAAAGAGTGAGCAGCGGCACCCAGATTTGCATGGGTGAGGCGCGGACGACCCCCCGCACATCAACCGTTGGCATCCACCTAGCCTCTCACCTAGAGGTAGTTGAATGCACATCAATGGGCGGGAGAGGGTCTAAGTGATTGATTCGCGCGACCGGGGCCTGTTCTCCGCGGTCATTGCCATTGCGGCAGGTATTGAGCTCAAAGCCACGCTCCGTCGAATTATTCAAGCGGCGGCTGAACTCGCTGACGCCAAATATGCGGCCTTAGGAGTGATTGGGCCTGACGGAACCTTGATTGAGTTTGTGCACACGGGTGTGGACGAAGCCACTGCTCGGCAGATAGGCAACTTACCTTCCGGCAAAGGCGTACTAGGTCTACTGATTGATCACCCGGTTGCTATTCGTGTTGCAGACTTAGGTGGGCATCCGGCTTCTATCGGCTTCCCGCCGGGGCATCCACCGATGAATTCATTCTTGGGTGTACCGGTTCGAGTCCGCGGCGAAGTTTTCGGGAATCTTTATTTGACCGAGAAACGCTCGGGCTCTGGATTCACGGCCGAGGACGAGCGCACCGTCATGGCACTTGCTGCTGCTGCTGCCGTCGCGATCGAAAATGCCCGACTATTTGAGCGCACCCGTAGAGGCGAGCGGTGGCATCGGGCCGCGGCAGAGGTGAGTGAGGCACTCCTTGCTCACCGTCCCATTGGTGAGGTCATCGCCCTCATCGCGACGAGTGCGCGCGAAATTGCCGGCGCTGATCTTGTGGTTGTTGCTCTACCGAATGCAGATGGCACTCTAGATGTTGAAGTAGCTGAGGGGGAGAAGGCTGCGGGGCTTCCATCACCGGGGTATCGAATACCCGTAGAATCCATTATTAGTAGTGCGCTTAGGAGCAAAAAAACGGAATTTGATACCGGCTGGTCTTTGGAAGGCGGGCCTGTTTTTAGCACGGTTTCCGCGCTTCCCTTGGTCACCCTTGATCGGGTTATCGGAGTTTTAGCATTGGCCTGGTCAAGCCCGGGTGATTCAC
>JBIIOU010000245.1:0-2755 GCA_044336815.1 Candidatus Nanopelagicales bacterium
TGGGTCACGGTCTTCTCGGAAAGTTTGGCTCAGGAGTTGATTGGCACGGGAGTCCGGGTCACCGCGGTCTGCCCCGGGTATGTGCACACTGAGTTTCACGACCGCGCCGGTATGGATATGTCGACTATTCCTGACTGGATGTGGCTTGAAGCCGAGCAGGTGGTTGAGCAAGCAATGCGTGACGTTTCTCGAAATCGACCGGTTAGTGTCGCCGGTGCGCAGTACAAGGCCCTTTCGCTCTTGGTGCGCTATGCACCTCGCCCGCTGGTGCGCTTTGCTACTGCAACGGGCCGGGTATCAGGTCGTTTCGGGAGGCGTTAGCTGTCGGCGTTGGCAACTAGCACAGTTGCTAGCTGATCAATCCCTTTGACTTTTAAGTCCTGCCACCCTCGAAGCTCAGGTAATCGTGAGGCGGTGGTGCCGGTTAGTTGGGTTAGATAAACCGGTGCGTCAGGCCACTCCGGCCCGGTTGGATCGGTAAGCGGGTCGATTAAGTAGTAGGCAGCGACTCTGCGGTGCGCAGTTCGCTGGGCGAGGGCGACCGCCGGCAAAAAGTCGACACTGCTCGGCGGCGCGACCACAACCAGTGGGCCGAGCGGGTCATTTTCATGGATTTGTGCGCAGATAAGAACGGACATCGGAGCGACTGAAACTGGTGGTATATCAATAGAAAAAGCGAATCCGCCTAAATCAGTTATTTCCCGCATCAGGGTAGAACGAAATTCGGCCGCCCCGCCGGGCAGGATGATGATTGTTCCGGCGCTCACCTGTTGAGCATAGAGTTCAGCCCATGACGAAGTCGGCAGCATGGGAGCAGCTCCGCCAGGAGATCATCAAGAAAGCGGTAGTCCGCGGCAAGGTCACATTGTCCAGTGGTCGTGAAGCCGACTATTACGTCGACCTTCGGCGAGTAACCCTTGATGCGGTAGCAGCCCCTTTGGTCGGCGCCGTTATGCGCGAACTGACCAGTGACCTTGCCTTTACCGCGGTTGGCGGCTTGACCCTTGGAGCGGATCCAGTGGCGACCGCGATGATGCACGACGCAGCGCAATCTGGAGTTTTGCTGAATTCCTTTGTGGTGCGAAAAGCAGAAAAGCAGCACGGTCTGCAAAAGCAAATCGAAGGCCCAGATGTTTCTGGGGCGCGCGTGCTTGCCGTTGAAGACACCTCGACAACCGGGTCATCGGTGTTGATGGCAATTGATGCACTCGACCGAATCGGTGCAGTGACTGTTGCCGTGGCGGTAATCGTTGACCGCGGTGCTGGGCCGTCAATAATTGAGCGTGGATTCGAATACCGCGCAGCGTATTCGTTATCGGATCTTGAGTTGGACTAGCCGGCGGCGCGTTCGCGCCGATGCTTTATGTACTCAAATATCAAAGGCAAAATGCTTACGATGACGACAAGTATCAAAATTATTTCAATGTTGGTTTTGACAAATTCGATATTTCCCAAGAAGTAGCCAGCCAGGGTTACCAACCCGGCCCACAGAACCGCACCGATGAAACTAAAAACCACATACCTGCGGAAGTCCATTTTTCCAACACCGGCAATTGCAGTGATGAAAGTGCGCACTATTGGCACAAAACGCGCCATGACAATCGCGCGGGCTCCGTACTTCTCGAAGAAGGCATGGGTCTTGTCGACATATTCTTTCTTGAAGAAGCGAGAGTCAGGGCGTTTGAATAGGGCTGGCCCGGCTTTCATTCCGATCCAGTATCCGACAATATTGCCAAGGATTGCGACCAGAATTAAGAGCAATACCGCGACACCAATGTTGACCGCGATGAAGCCCTGCGCAATCAACATGCCCACTATGAACAGCAGTGAGTCGCCGGGTAGAAAAAAGCCGATCAGCAGCCCACATTCGGCGAAAATAATGGCAAGGGCCACCCAGAAAGCGACCGCCCCGAGGCTTTTGAGCATGGCTTCTGGGTCTGGACCGAGCGTGTGGACAACTGCTGTAAGGGCATGCATGTAATGGAGGCTATCGTCGGAAACGTGGAAACCCCGGACGCACCCGCCGAAATCGGGGTTGGACCGCACCCAAAACCCTGGCCGGTAGGTGCTCATTTTGACCCTGAACTCTTGGCTGAAGGTGATCGTCGGAACGTAGTAGACAAATATCGCTACTGGTCACTCGACGCGGTCGTAGCCGATCTTGATACCCAACGGCACCCATTTCATGTGGCAATCGAAAACTTCCAGCATGACTTTAATATTGGTTCGGTAGTCCGCACAGCCAATGCTTTTATGGCCAACGAGGTTCACATCGTCGGCAAGAAGAGATGGAACCGGCGTGGAGCGATGGTTACCGATCGGTATCAACATGTACGCCATCACCCCGACCCGTCCGCTTTAGCGGCTTGGGCTCGTGACAATGAGATTTTGATTATTGGTATCGATAATGTGCCCGGGTCGGTGCCCCTCGAAACCCACCAGTTGCCCGAACGCTGCGTACTGCTCTTTGGCCAAGAAGGTGAAGGGCTGACGCTGGAGGCGCGCGCTATTTGTAATTCAGTGCATTCAATCGCACAATTTGGGTCGACTCGCTCAATCAATGCCGGGGCCGCGGCCGCTATTGCGATGCACGCCTGGATTCGTCAACACCGATTCGGTCAACAGCCATGATGTCGATATCTTCTAAGGTATTGATGACTGATCATAAGTTTCAAAAACTCTTCATCGCTCGTACGATCAGCAATATCGGAAATGGGATTGCCCCGATTGCGCTGGCGTTCGGTATTTTGGATCT
>JBIIOU010000246.1:0-2714 GCA_044336815.1 Candidatus Nanopelagicales bacterium
CCGCGCCTACGGCGCTGGCGTGTTGGTGCCACCGGGTGGCGTGATTAGAGTGACCATGTGCGCGGGCTATTAGTGGTGAACCCAAAGGCAACCACGACGTCACCTCGAGTAACCGATGTGCTGATACATGCCCTCGCCGATGAACTTGATTTAGAGGTAACTGTCACCAATCACCGCGGCCATGGTTACACCTTAGGCGCGCAAGCCCGCACTCAAGAGCTCGATGTCGTTCTCACGCTTGGCGGCGATGGGGTAATTAACGAAGTAGTAAACGGTATGTTGATTGACGGGCCGGGGCCAAAAGTTCCGATGCTGGCCACCGTGCCGGGTGGCAGTGGCAATGTGTTCGCTCGATCGCTGGGCCTTCCGAATGATCCGGTTGAAGCCACCGGGCAGTTACTTGATGCGCTTCGTGAAAAACGATTCCAGACGATTGGGCTTGGAACGGTAGCCGGCCTCACCAATACCGAAACGGGTATTCGACAGCCGATACGTTGGTTCACCGCAAATGCTGGGCTTGGTTTGGATGCAGAGATTATTTCGGCTATGGAAAGCCAACGCCGCACAGGCGAGACTGCGAGCCCAACCCGTTACCTGCGCACCGCCCTGAATTCATTTTTCTTGCGCACCGACAGAAAGCACCCAGCTCTGAGTCTTCACCGCTCCGGTGCCAACCCGGTTACCGGTGTCTTCATGGCGGTAGTTCAAAACACTTCACCGTGGACTTATTTCGGTGCCTGGCCCATTGACCCGTGCCCCCAAGCCTCCTTCGAAACCGGCCTGGACGTTTTCGCCCTTCGCGCCATGCGAGTGGCTGCGGCGATGCGTGCGACCAGGCGCATGGTGATGAGCTCCAAAGCGGGCTCAAGTCGCAAGGCCATGGTGGTGTGGCACGACCAAAGCCAGTTTTCAGTCATCGCGAATCGACCCACTCCGATACAGATCGACGGTGAGGCTGCCGGGCTGGTTACCGAGGTGACATTTACCTCGGTCCCGGGCGCCCTTCGGGCCATGGTTTAGCTCGCTGGCCTTACCACCGGTAATTCACCGCATTTAAGACATAACGGGCGTAAAGTGACGAACCTGACAGGAAGATTTACCCAATATCGGCCTTTCGCCTTGCTGAGTCGCGGCTCGTCTGAGACCCTGTTCCCGTCATTTGTTTTTGGGTGGCGGCGATCTTCCCCCGGGAAAACTCAGGCGATCCCTGAAAATTCTCAACGACACGCCGGCACGTGAAAGCAATCACGAGTTTCGGAAACCCCGAAGCCGACCCTTTTGGAGTGAGTGCTCATGGATTGGCGTCACGAGTCCGCATGCCGTGACGAAGACCCGGAATTGTTCTTCCCGATCGGTAATACCGGACCAGCTTTGGTCCAGATCGAAGAAGCCAAACTGGTCTGTCGTCGCTGTAGCGTCGTTGACGAATGTCTTCGTTGGGCTCTCGAAACCGGCCAAGATGCCGGCGTGTGGGGCGGCTTAAGTGAAGACGAGCGGCGTGCTCTGAAGCGCCGCAATGCTCGGCTGAGGGCGCGCTCCAACGTCTAAAGCATAATTTGTGGGATTTCAATGCATGCCATTGCTCCCCCAGTTTCTCCGTTACAGATCAAGAATTTGCCGCGTAGTTCACCGGTAGCCAGGGACTCAACGATTTGCAGGCCTAGCCCGGCATCGGAATTTGCGAACCCACTTGGCAAACCGATGCCGTCGTCGCGAACCACCACCTGCACCTGGCCGCCACCTTGCGCGAGTTCGACAGTGATTGATGTTGCGTGGGCGTGCTCAACAGCATTATGTAATAACTCCGAAATACTCATGGCAAGTGGTGTTGCTTGTTCACTTGGTAAAGCGTCACAACTACCGACTCTCCTGATTGACGGGGCCTCGGTAGCAAAAGCGGCAGCCAACTCAACCATCAGGCCAATGATTCGATCGATGATCTCATCGAATGCCACAGTCTCGCCGGTATCACGAGACAAAATCTCGTGAACCACGGCAATGGCGCCCACTCGCAGTTCGGCCTCTCCCAATGCTGCTTTCGTCTCCAAACTTGCCGCGCGGCGACCTTGTAGGCGTAGTAAGGCTGCGACGGTCTGCAAATTGTTCTTCACCCGGTGGTGAATTTCACGAATAGTGGCATCTTTGGACAGTAGGGCAAGTTCACGGCCGCGAATATCAGTTACATCGCGCACCAAAACCAAACTTCCGATCAGCGACCCCTGAATTTGCAGCGGAATGCCCTGAACTATCACGGTGGCAACATTGTTTTCAATATCAGCACGTCCGGCAGCCTGACCACTGGCGATGAGCATCAAGGATTCATCCATCGGTGCAGGGCGCCGTGACAGGTGCGAGAAAATCGCCTTTAACTCTTTGCCCGAAACATCTGTGGCCAAACCTAGGCGATGCAACGCACTTACCGCGTTTGGGCTCGAATACGTAACCATCCCATTTTTATCAAGCCTGATCAGCCCATCTCCAACCCGCGGAGCGTCAGCTGACTCGTCAATGACCGTGAGAGCCGGGAAAGTCCCTTCAACGAGCATGCGGAATAAATCATCCGCGGTCGTTAAATAGATTTCTTCGAGATTGCCTGCAACCCGTGGTTGCCCGGATGAATGCCGCGCCACCACCGCTATGACTCGATCACCAAAGTGCACGGGATAGGCATGTTCGAAATTTTGACCAAAAGCCAGCGCCTGATCAATGTCTGG
>JBIIOU010000247.1:0-2707 GCA_044336815.1 Candidatus Nanopelagicales bacterium
CTTCGACTTAATTATGACCACCGGGGGCACCGGTCTCAGCCCAACTGATCACACCCCTGAGCAGACCCGCCCGCTTTTGGATCGGGAAATCCCCGGACTTCCTGAAGCTATCCGGGCACAAGGTATCGGCGGCGGGATGGCCAACGCAGTTTTATCCCGAGGCTTGGCCGGCCTGGCGCGAACGACCCTAATAATTAATGCTCCGGGGTCAGCCGGTGGTGCTCGTGATGCGGTTGAGGCCATTGCGCCGACCCTGCTCCATGCCCTTGACCAGATTGCTGGCCACCAGCACTAATCCGCTCAGCGATTTAACAGAACCTGTTCATCTCGTGTTAACCCAGCCTTCTTGTTGTGTACAGATCGTTACTGAACCAGCAGCCGAAAACGAGACCATAATTTAACCAAGGAGACACCCAAAAATTACTTGAGGAGCACCGCAACCGTGGACATAGTGCTCATCAGTGTTATCGCTGTAATTGCGGTTGCTTTCATCTTCGATTTCACCAATGGATTTCATGACGCAGCCAACTCAGTTTCCACCGTGGTGGCAACGCGGGCACTTCCCGCTAAGTGGGCGCCCGCTTTCTCGGCCGTATTCAATTTCTTGGCCTACTTCGTGGTGGGAACTGCGGTTGCCAATACCATCGCGAAAACGGTCAAAGCAGATTACGCCGGAGTCTCAGTGGTATTCGCCGCTTTATTTGCGGCAATCGCTTGGAATTACCTAACCTGGCGTTTTGGCTTACCGTCCTCGTCAAGCCACGCCATTATTGGCGGCTTGGTCGGAGCCGGTATCGCGGCCGGCGGCCTAGCTGCAATTTCTTGGGAGAGTGTGCAGAAAGCCGCAATTGGAATCATTGCGTCTCCCGCGGTGGCCTTCTCGATTGCTTTCTTAGCAATGTTCTTAGTACGCGGCCTTCAGCGTGCCTTCAAGCTGCGCGATAATGCACCGGTTTTTAAAGGTTTGCAGCTGATTACTGCCGCTGCCGTGTCCTTTGGACACGGGGCGAATGATGCCCAAAAAACTATGGGAGTTATTGCCGCCCTGCTGCTGGGCGCTGGGTACACCACCTTGGCAGAAGACGGGTCCACCGTGGTGGTGCCTGAGTGGGTAGCCCTTTCGGCGTACGGCGCGATCGCGATCGGCACTCTTTGGGGTGGCTGGAAAATAATCGAGACTATGGGCTTGAAAATCACGCTCTTGCACGCCAACTCTGGTGCGGCCGCCAACATAGGCGCCGCGACAGCGATGTTTGGCGCCACCGCAATGGGTATGCCAATTTCGACCACCCATGCGGCTGCGACTTCGATCGTTGGCGCCGGTGTTGGCTCGGGTATGGGTGCTCGCTGGCGGGTAGTTGGCCGGATGGTGATCGCTTGGGTTGTTACGATCCCAGCAGCAGCCACAGTAGCCTTCATAATGTTGAAATTGACTCTGCTTCCCACCGTCCTAGCCTTCTTAGCGGTCGGCCTGGTGGTCGGAGCATTTACCGCTTGGGCGGTCTGGGCCATGATTCACACTATTCACGCCAAGGACGTCGAAGCGGAGATTTTGCCGGAAGAAGCCTTGGCAAAATCAACTGACGGGCACCCGCACGTCTTGCCGCACGGGATGCCCGAATAAGGCCTGTTCACCATTCGTTCATAATCTGTTTAAGTTCCCGTATCCAATTACGGGGGATTCTGATGCTTCGACTGAACACACTATGTCCATGAGTGATGTGTCTCAGGTAGAAAAGCGCGACCTTCAGTCGGCGGCTACCTCCCATCGCGGTGACCGAGTCTTCACCAGGACTGTGGCCGGTGCGGCATTCACCTCCCTGGCGGTACTGGCTGGTATTGCCATTTTCCTTGGCTACCAGGCAATCCCTGCTTTCCAGACCCAAGGATTGTCGTTCATTACGACCACTGGCTGGGACATTAATACCGATCCACCGACCGTGGGTATCTTCGGGATGCTGTACGGGTCGGTGCTACTTGCATTTATCGGCTTGGTGGTCGCCGTGCCGGCGTCCGTCCTGCTAGCTATTTTCATGGTGTTTCTCTCGCCACCACGGCTTTCCAAGATCCTCACCAATCTTATTGACTTGATGGCAGCAATCCCCTCGGTGATTTTGGGGCTATGGGCTTTCTACATTCTCAATCCAACCGCTGAGGAGTGGCAGGTACTCCTCAATAAGTACCTCGGGTGGATCCCGATCTTCGAAAACACTTCGGGCAACTTTCTAGGCACACCCTTCATCGCCGGGTTCGTGTTGGCGATCATGATGATTCCGATTATCACCGCGGTGACCCGAGAGGTTTTAAGCCGCACACCGCCAGAGCTAATCAACGCCTCAGAAGCCCTGGGCTGCTCGCTGTGGACAATGCTGCGTTATGTGGCCCTGCCATATGGCCGCGGTGGGATCGTCGGCGGCATCATGCTCGGCCTTGGCCGCGCACTTGGTGAGACGATCGCGGTCTTCTTCGTGCTAAAGCTTGTATACGAGACCAACTGGGACAAGATCATTGAATCCGGTGGAGGTTCGGTGGCAACTCTCATCGTTAGTCGCTTCGGCGAAGTCTCGGGTCCTTCGGAACTGCAGTTACTTTTGGCGGCGGGTTTCTTCCTTTTCATCATGACTTTGGTCGTAAATGTGATTGCCAACCTGATCGTCAGTCGTACAGGAAGGCTGCAGAAGTGAGCACTACTACTTTTGACCCGGCA
>JBIIOU010000248.1:0-2706 GCA_044336815.1 Candidatus Nanopelagicales bacterium
TGCCGGATTAGGGCAGCCTTATTTTTCGACCGACACCACAGCAGCACAGCGGGCGCTTGAGGTCGGGGCTGAAGTTATCCTGATGGCGAAGGGTGTTGACGGTGTTTATGATGAGGATCCCCGAACTAACCCGAAAGCTAACAGGTATAAAACCTTGACTCCGGCTGAAGTTCTTAATAAAAACCTCAAATTTGCTGATGCCACCGCAATCAGCTTGTGCCAAGACAACAACCTCCCGATAGTGGTTTTTAACCTCTTGGGTGAAGGTAATATTGCGCGGGCCGTTCGCGGCGAAACCATCGGCACTTTAGTTTCTGCGGCAATCTGATGTACAAAATACTGAGTACTATTTATGGGTAAAGGAGTGCACCGTGAGTGAGCAAATTGACCTGATACTTCTTGAGGCCGAGGAGAAGATGGACAAAGCTATTGCCGTGGCGCGCGAGGATTTTTCGACGATCCGCACCGGCCGGGCCACCCCTGCCATGTTTAACAAAATCGTGGTGGACTACTACGACGCAATGACCCCACTTAATCAGCTTGCCTCATTTCAGACTCCCGAAGCTCGCATGATCATCATCCTGCCTTATGACAAGGGCGCATTCGGAGCGATAGAGAAGGCACTACGTGACAGTGACCTGGGCATCAACCCGTCAAATGACGGCAACCTGATCCGAGTAGTGCTTCCGCAACTTACCGAAGAGCGCCGCCGTGAGTACATTAAGGCTGCAAGGAATAAGGCCGAGGAAGCGCGGGTCTCCGTGCGCAATATTCGTCGTCATGCCAAAGACCAACTCGACAAGATGCAAAAGGAAGGCGAGGCCGGCGAAGACGATGTGCGCAGGGCTGAGAAGCAGCTAGATGATGCCACCCATAAGCAGGTTGAGCATATTGACGAGGTCTTGAAGCACAAAGAAGCAGAACTGCTCGAGGTCTAGTCTTGAGCGACAAGCCGGCGGATCCGAAGAAGAAGAAATCCCGAGCTGGGCGCAATCTCCCTGCTGCAATCGGGTCTGCACTCGCGCTCGCAGCGGTGGTGCTGGTGAGCCTGTTTACCATTAAGTGGCTTTTCGGCATCGTGGTGATAATCACCATCGTGGTCGCGGTTCGCGAATTCCTTCAGGCATTCGGGAAGCGAGATATTCACCTTGCTCGCACGCCACTATTTGTTGCCGCCGTGTTGCTTCCGGGTGCCGCATACCTGTGGGGGCCGCTGGCGCAATTGCTTATCTTCGGCCTAACGATTCTCGCCGTGATGTTTTGGCGGATTCGTCGCGGGACCGATGGGTATGTGCGCGATGTAACGGCAAGTATCTTCGTTGCTGCTTACCTTCCGTTTATGGCGGCTTTCTTGATGCTGACCCTGGCCGCTGATAACGGCGCACAGCGAGTTTTGGTATTCATTTTGCTAACGGCTTCCAACGATATTGGTGGTTACGCGGCGGGAGTCTTCTTCGGGAAGCACCCGATCGCGGCGCAGATTAGTCCAAAGAAGTCTTGGGAGGGTTTCGCTGGATCGATTTTGGTCCAAGGCGCTGTTGGTGCTGCCAGTTTCGTGTGGCTACTTGATGCGCCATGGTGGCAAGGGGTGATTGCTGGCATTGTCTTGGCCATCACCGCAACCGCGGGCGACTTCGCTGAAAGTGCAATCAAGCGTGACCTCGGTCTCAAAGATATGGGGAATTTCTTGCCAGGTCATGGCGGCATGATGGACCGGCTTGATTCACTAATTCCTAATGCATTCACCTCGTGGGCGCTCTTTGCTTTATTCCTCGGCACCGGGCTGGCAGCCAGCTGATGTCAGAATCCAAGCCGGCGATGCGCCCGGGTGAGTTGCTCTTCGAAGCTCCAAGGCGCGGAAAACCGCCTCGACACCTGATGGATTTATCTCCTGAGCAACGTCGTGCTGCGTTTGCTGAATTGGGCTTACCTGCTTTTAGGGCCGACCAAGTATCGCGACACTGGCTAGGGCGTTTGTCAGATGACCCGGATAGCTGGACCGACTTGCCAAGTGAGATGCGGCAACAGGTCGCGAAAATGTTTTTGCCGGAGTTGCTGAACCCGGTCCGCGTTATTGACTGCGATGGAGGCACGACTGTCAAATCAGTCTGGCGGCTGCACGACGGTGCACTAGTTGAATCGGTGTTGATGCGCTACCCAGAGCGCGTCACAATGTGCATTTCGTCGCAGGCCGGTTGCGGCATGAACTGCCCATTTTGCGCAACGGGGCAAGCCGGCCTTACTCGGAATCTGTCAACTGCTGAGATCGTCGAGCAGGTACTCGCGGGGTCTCGCTCCTTGGACCGCGGCCAGATAGCTGGAGGGCCGGGGCGAGTCTCAAATGTGGTGTTCATGGGTATGGGCGAACCAATGGCAAACTACGGCGCGGTCGTTGAATCAGTTCGGAGATTAGTTTCACCGGCTCCTTCAGGTTTAGGTTTGAGCGCACGAGGCATCACGGTTTCTACGGTGGGCCTTGTTCCGCGAATGCAACAGCTGGCGAGTGAAGGCCTTCCGGTAACTTTGGCGCTCTCGTTGCATGCACCTGATGATGAGTTGCGCAACACACTGGTGCCAGTAAATACCCGGTGGCCGGTGGCGGAGGTGCTGAACGCTGCTTGGGAGTACGCCGATCGAACCCATCGGCGGATAAGCATTGAGTACGCCCTCATCCGGGATATCAACGACCAAGCGTGGCGGGCTGAA
>JBIIOU010000060.1:0-10777 GCA_044336815.1 Candidatus Nanopelagicales bacterium
GCAAAGACCGCTGCCCTTGTTCCGATCACCAAACGAGCCGAGCCGCGCAAAGCCCTAAGAAACTCACGGTAGCGCCGCTCCGGGCCTTGATCTGCGGTCAAGATCGCCGTGGTGTCGCGAAGTTCAACAAGCTCCTGCGCAAGTAGATCCACATCGTGCGCATCAGGCAGTACCACAATCGCGCTACCAATCGAATTCTCCAGCGCAGCTCGCACTAATGCCGCGATGTCTTGGTACCACGGCTGCGCCGGCGCTGAACTCCAAACCCCCCTGGTATTGAACGACTTACCGCTACGAAGGCGACTAAACAGCACCGAGCCATTCGTATAACTGCTCCACCGGGTTGCGTCGAGGTCGTGAACCTGAACAACACCATCGGGTACGCGATATTGCAAGGACTCCGCCCGCGCATGCCTTGGTGGCACCGCACTACGAACCACATCTGAGAACGTGCCGGCATAGTGCTCCGCCACCGCTGAAACCAAGCCGCAAACTTCAGGGGTGAGGACGCGTTCAGCCGAAACCACCCGCTCAATTGGGCGGAGTGTCTTTCCGGCATCACTAGCTTTGACCCTGCCGACTACAAACCCGTTGACCAAGCGCCCGGAAAAGCGCACTCGAACTCGAACCCCAGGTTGTACCAAATCATCAAGCTGCTGCGAAATGGTGTAGTCAAAGATACGGTCAAGTTGAGGAAGCGGTGAGTCGATTCGAACCTGTGCGATAGGCAAATTTTCAGCGAGGACTATAGACGAAGACGGCCCCTTGCGGGGCCGTCGCGCACCTGTCTTGCCGCCTGCTGGCAACAACTCCAGTTGATTTGACTCGGGATCGATCGCGGGTCTCACACCCCGGCGACCGTCCGCAAGTTTTCGGCACGGTCGATGTTTTCCCAGGTGAAAGTCGGGCCCACCTGAGTGCGCTGTGCCGGCTGATCCGCATCGAGCAACTCATTGGTGCCCTGTGGGCGGCCAAAGTGTCCGTAGGCGCTGGTGACCCTAAAGATTGGCCGCAGCAGATCCAGATCGCGAATAATTGCCGCTGGGCGCAGATCAAAAACCTGAAGTAGAGCCTCTTGGATTGCTTCATCTCCGATGATGCCGGTGCCGAATGTCTCGACGAAGACACCGACCGGGTGGGCCTTACCGATTGCGTAGGCGACCTGTACCTCACACCGCGTTGCTAAGCCTGCAGCAACCACGTTCTTAGCAACCCAGCGCACCGCATAAGCGGCAGAGCGGTCTACTTTTGACGGATCCTTACCTGAAAATGCCCCACCACCGTGTCGGGCCATGCCACCGTAGGTGTCAACGATGATTTTGCGGCCGGTTAGCCCAGCATCGCCCATGGGTCCACCCACCTCGAAGCGGCCGGTTGGGTTAACCAAAAGTCGATAATCGCGGGAGTCAAGATCCAAGGTTTCCAGGATCGGATCAACCACGTGCTTGCGGATGTCAGGGGTGAGCATGGTGTCAAGATTGATATCACGCGAATGCTGGCTCGAAACCACAATGGTGTCGATTCGGGTGGGGCGATCGTCCTCGTCGTATTCGATGGTGACCTGGGTTTTGCCATCGGGGCGCAGGTACGGCACACGACCGTCCTTGCGCACTTCGGTCAATTGCGCAGCCAAGCGATGCGCCAAGGAGATTGGTAGCGGCATCAACTCAAGGGTGTCGGTGCAGGCATATCCGAACATCAACCCTTGGTCGCCCGCTCCTTGGCGATCAAGTGGGTCACCGCTACCGCCTTCACGCTCTTCGATAGCGTCGTCTACGCCTTGGGCGATGTCCGGTGATTGCTTGCCGATTGATACCGAAATGCCACAGGACTCACCGTCAAAACCTTTTGTCGAGGAGTCGTATCCAATACCCAGCACGGTGTCGCGAACCAAGCGAATGACATCAGCGAAACCCTCGGTGGTGACCTCACCCGCCACGTGCACCTGACCGGTTGTCAACATTGTTTCGACAGCAACACGGCTGCGCGGATCTTGCCGAAGCAAATCATCGAGAATCGCATCGCTGATTTGGTCAGCCATTTTATCCGGATGACCCTCGGTAACCGATTCTGACGTGAACAGGCGCTTAGACACGTGATATCCCCTTATAGATGTCGTAAAACCAACAATTGATTATCAAGCTTGAGGCTTTAGTCTAATGGCAAGGAGCGTTTCCACTCCTGCACCACGGCGTCCCAGACGGCATCGGAAATTGCCGCTTTTGACGCCCTCGCTACGTGCTCACAGGTGCCTTCTTGGCCCAAGATCGTCACTTCATTTTCTTCTGCCCCAAACACCACTTGCCGCCCAACCTCATTAACAACCAGTAGGTCGCAGCCTTTGCGGGCCAACTTTCGCCGGCCCAACTCAAGCAAATCATCGCCGTCGAGGGCAGTCTCAGCCGCGAATCCAACGATTACCGGCAGGTCGCCTTCACGCCGGCGCACTAATTCAGCTAAAACATCAACAGTTTGCGTAAGTTTTAGACTCATTTCCATTGGCTCATCAGGTTTTTTAATCTTGCTAGTAGCTACAACGTCAGGGCGAAAATCTGCCACCGCAGCGGCCATCACCACGGCATCGGAACCACTTGCCGCTGCTAACATTTCCTGTAGCAACTCGGCCGCCGAACTCACCGACCGCAAAGTGACCCCGGCCGGCACTGGAACGGTGAGGTGCGCAGCCACCAAAGTCACGAGCGCGCCGCGGGAAACAGCGGTTCGAGCTAACTCAACACCTTGCCGACCACTGCTGACATTCCCGATAAAACGGACGGGATCCCATGATTCACGGGTACCACCGGCACTGATTACGACCCGGCGACCAGCCAAATCACCTGTTGGCGGCCGGCGCAATACATCTTGTACTGCAGCCACGATCGCGTTGGGATCTGGTAAGCGCCCGGTTCCGAAATCAGGGCCGGTTAGTCGCCCGGAAGCGGGCTCCAACACGATAACTCCGCGAGCCCGAAGGATTGCAACATTGTGCTGGGTAGCGGGGTGCTGCCACATTTCGGTATGCATTGCCGGAGCCAGAACAACAGGACAGCGGGCGGTCAGCAGCACATTGGTCAAGAGATCATTCGCGATGCCATGTGTGGCTCTCGCTAAAAGATCGGCGGTCGCCGGCGCTACCACCACGCAATCGGCCTGCTGGCCTAATTTAACGTGTGAGACATCATGGGAATTTTGCCAAACGGTTGAAGCAACCGGATGAGCTGACAAAGCCGCCCAAGTAGGTTCACCAACAAAGTTCAAAGCCGCGGCGGTTGGAACCACCGTGACGTCATGGCCGGTTTCGGTCAAGCCACGGAGTACTTCGACGCCTTTGTAGGCCGCGATTCCGCCAGCAACCCCCAGTACGACACGAGGCCGGTCACCCACCTGGGGCAGACCGGCCTGAGCGCCTCTTGACGGCGGCATCGAAGTCAGGCCGTAGCCTCGACTACCTCGATCGCCTCTGCGGAAAGTAGCCCCGCGTCGATTTCGCGCAGCGCGATCGACAGTGACTTCTCTTGCACATGGGTCTCAACGAGGGGGCCGACGTACTCCAGCAAGCCTTCGCCGAGCTGCGAGTAGTAAGCATTTATCTGCCTGGCCCGCTTAGACGCGTAGATAACCAAAGAGAACTTGGAGTCGGTTCTTTCCAGCAGGGCGTCTATCGAGGGATGGGTAATACCCTCAGGTCTGGGGTTGGTCATGAAGGCATGCTACCAATGCGGCTGCACAGTGCCCTACGTCGGTATTCACAATAACCCGATCGAACTCCGGTGCTGCTGCCAATTCGTGCTCAGCAGCCTCCAGGCGCTGGGCTACCGACTCGGCGCTCTCGGTGCCACGGCCGATCAACCTGGCCTTCAATTCAGGCCAAGAAGGCGGCTCTAGAAACACTAACTTGGCTTCGGGCACCCGGGCTCGCACCTGCCGAGCGCCGGCCACCTCAATCTCCAATATCACCGGGGTGCCATTGGCCCGATGCTCAAGAACAGGACCACGCGGCGTGCCGTAGCGATTGCCCGCGAATTCGGCCCACTCGAGTAGTTCATCTTGCTCAATTAAGCGAGTGAACTCTGCATCGTCTACGAAGAAATATTCCCTGCCACTTACTTCACCGGCTCGCGGAAGCCGTGTTGTGGCCGACACCGATAGCCAAACATCGGGAGCTAAATCAAGCACTGCATCTACGACCGTGCTCTTGCCAACTCCAGATGGGCCGGAGACAACGACTAGAGGTGCAAGATCGGGCCCCATCAACTCACACCCTCGATGCTGCGAGCGATATCACGAGCCGCAAGCGCGAGATCAGTAGCTCCGGTAATCGGTCGGCCGATTACCAATAGGTCAGCACCGTCAGCAATCGCCTGCTCTGGCGTTGATACCCGCTTTTGGTCACCTGCGGCACTACCTAAAGGCCGCACCCCCGGAGTGATCAAAGTTATATCCGATGCAACCGCTGCACGGATTGCGGACACCTCACGCGGTGAACAAACCACCGCCCGCGCACCAGCATTTGTTGCTAAGACGGCAAGGCGCACCGCTGCCTCGATTGATGGTCCAGCCATGCCAATGCTGGTCAATGTCTCTTCATCAATCGAGGTTAGAACTGTGACCGCCGCAATGCGCGTATTCGGAAGCGCCAGTGCAGCGGCTTCGACCATTGCGGCACCACCCGCCGCATGCACCGTCAAAATTGCCGGCTCCAAATGCGCTACCGCCCCTGCCGCACCGGCGACAGTCGCCGGGATGTCATGTAATTTCAGATCAAGGAATAGTTCAATATCTTCGACGCCGCCCGCCCGCGCAGCTTCACGAGCAGCAGTAACCGATAAGACCCCATCGCGGCAGAAAACTTCGAGGCCCACTTTCAAGGTTGATACCACGGGGGCCACCGCCTGCGCCCAACTCCGCAGGGTGTGTATATCGGGCGCATCGAGCGCGACTGCGATTGGTGCGCGATTGGCTATCATTCGGGTTCTAGTTCACCTTCACCGGTAGTTTCAAAAACATCTGCACCGCGGTGCCCGTACGAGATCGCCTCGCTGACACTACTGAAACCTCGTTCTTGAAGCGCCAACGCCAATTCATTGTGCACGCGCATTGGTGCGGAAGGGTCATTGAAAGTCATGGTGCCCACCGATACCGCATTGGCTCCGGCCAAGATGAATTGCAGTGCATCAAGGCCGGTGCGTATACCCCCAACCCCAAGGATTGGGATATCAGGAAGTGCCTGGCGAATTTGCCAAACGCAGCGAAGCGCAATCGGTCGAATTGCGGGCCCGCTCAGGCCACCGGTAACCCCGGCGAGTGCTGGTCGCATCGTCTCTAGATCGATTACCATGCCCAGCGCTGTATTGATTACCGTCAAACCATCAACTCCGGCACGCACTACCGACCGGGCGATCTCGGCGATATCGGTAACATCGGGAGACAATTTTGCGAAAATCGGTGTCTGCGAGTCACTCTGCCGGCGCACCGTTTGAATTACGTTTGCTGCCATTTCGGGGTCGCAGGCAAAAACTTGATTTCGATCTGAGACATTTGGGCACGAAATGTTGACTTCAATTGCGTCAACTCCCCCTGCGGTGCGCAACTTTTGCGCAAGTTTTCCGTATTCGTCAACCGACTCCCCCGCGATCGACACCACGGTTCGAGCACCGCGCGCTTCCAGCCACGCTAAGTCCACTTCGATGAATTCATCGATGCCGGGGCCCTGCAAACCGATCGAATTGAGCATTCCGCTAGGAGTCTCACACATGCGCGGGGTTGGGCGCCCGGAGCGGGGCCGCAGCATCACGCTCTTCGTTACGATCGCTCCGATCTTCGTGATATCGAAGAATTGATCAAGTTCACGCCCAGAGGCAGCGCAGCCAGAGGCCGTTAAGACCGGACTTGGCATCGAGAGTGATGCGAGTGCCGCCGACATATCCGTGTTCGGAAGGGGGGCGGATGCTGATCCAATCCCGTGCCCGAATATGGCTCTGGTCATGACATATCCAATGCCGGAGCACCGAGCGCATCGGCCGGAATGGTGCCGATTTCGTCCCAGCGAACCAAATCACCGCGGAAAATTGGACCTTCGACACAGGACCGAACCATGCGGGTAATGCCATCATCACCGATTACTGGCAAAACACATGTCATGCAGATGCCGATACCGCAGGCCATGGATTCTTCCACCGAGCACTGGCTATAGGCGCGATATTCCGCTGCGATGGCGGCAACAGCGGCAAGCATGCCCATTGGGCCACAAGCGTAGACCACCGCAGAGTTATTGCGTTCCATAATGTCGGGCAGCACATCGGTAACCCGGCCTTTGGTGCCAGACGAGCCGTCCTCGGTCGTAATCGTGAGCATCGAAGAGACCCGCTTGATGTCGAGAACTCCATAGAGTTTTTCTTCGGTAGACGCACCAAGCACTACATCGACTCGGCAACCACGTTCACGAAGTTGTTCGGCCAACATAAATAGCGGCGCTGAACCGTAGCCGCCCCCGACAAGCACACACGGCACCCCTTCTTTCGGCAACATAAAGGGCTTGCCTAGTGGACCGACAATGTCAAGGGTGTCATGGCGACGACGCCCACTTAGCCAGCGAGTGCCTTTACCTTGTACCCCAACTACAACATCGAGGGTGCCACCGTAAACACCACGGGATTGAACCTGATGAATTGCAAATGCGCGCCGCAAGATTAGGCCGGACTCTTCTCCGCCGATACCGATGGTGACGAAGTGGCCGGGCCGAAACTGCTCTGGGATACCTGGGGCGGTTATCGAGAGCACGTAATACACGCCGGCGCGCCGAACGTCGAGTACTTCGCCCCTTACCTGTACTGGCACCTAGATCACGCACCTTACGTAGTCGTGGACTCGGTTCATCGTGGCTCCGCCGGACTGAGGCTACCGCTCGCACTTTCACGAAGCATTAGCAGATCGCGTGCATGCTCCTGAAGGGAGCGCACCGTAGCCTCACCACTTTGAAGTGAATCAATACCCTGCACCGCGGCAGCCAACCCTTGAACCGTAGTGATGCAGGGCACCGACATGATCACCGCGGCAGTTCGGATTTCGTAGCCATCAACTCGCGGCCCCACGCCGTATGGCGTATTGACAATTAGGGCGATTTCACCAGCCATGATCAAATCAATCGTCGTCGGTTCACCCGCCGGGCCTCGGCCTTCATGATGCTTGCGCAATACCCTCGCGGTGATGCCATGGCGGCCCAAAATATCAGCAGTACCTGCCGTGGCCGCAATCTCAAAACCTTGATCCGCCAACCGCATGATCGGGAAAATCGCCGCCCGCTTATCCCGATTAGCTAGTGAGACAAAAGCGGTGCCAGAGGTGGGCAACCCACCAGAAAATGCTGCTTCCTGAGACTTAGCGAACGCTAACCCGAAGCTGTCATCGATCCCCATTACCTCTCCGGTTGAGCGCATTTCGGGGCCGAGCAGAGTATCTACGCCGTGGAAACGCCCAAATGGAAGTACGGCTTCCTTTACTGAAACAGCAGCGCCCGCGGGCATCGTGCCCCCATCACCGAAAGCTGGCAATAAGCCATCAAGGCGGAGTTGGGCAATGGTCTGACCGACCATGACTCTCGCAGCCGCCTTCGCAATGGGGACGGCGGTTGCCTTCGAGACAAATGGGACGGTACGTGATGCCCGGGGATTTGCTTCAAGCACATATAGAACATCAGAGACAAGGGCATATTGCACATTTAGAAGTCCGAGTACGCCAACACCTTTTGCAATGCGCAACGCTGATTCACGAATCCGCTCGATTTCAGACGGACCTAGGGTGATCGGGGGTAACGCACACGCTGAGTCTCCAGAATGAATACCGGCTTCCTCGATGTGCTCCATCACGCCGGCCAAGAACAACTCCGAACCGTCGAAAAGCGCATCGACGTCAATCTCGATGGCATCGTCTAAGAACCGATCCACCAACACCGGGTGCTCGGGGTTAATCTTGGTTGCCCGCCCCAAATAATCAGCAAGCATTTCGTCGTCGTAGACAATTTCCATGCCGCGCCCACCAAGCACATAGCTTGGCCGGACAAGTACTGGATAGCCGACCTCGGCCGCGATAGCCTGCGCCTGCGGAAACGACATCGCGGTGCCATGCTTGGGTGCCGGGAGACCCGCCTCCGCCAGCACTTGGCCAAATGAGCCTCTATCCTCCGCGAGGTGAATCGACTCAGGGCTAGTGCCGATAATCGGGACGCCGGCATCCTTAAGCCGCTGCGCCAAGGCAAGTGGGGTTTGCCCACCCAATTGCACAATCACGCCAATTACCGTGCCCGCCCGCTCCTCCGCGTGGACAATCTCCAAGACATCTTCAAAGGTCAGCGGTTCGAAATACAAGCGGTCGGAAGTGTCATAGTCGGTGGAGACGGTCTCGGGATTGCAGTTGATCATGATCGTTTCATAACCCGCATCACGCAACGTCAGTGCCGCATGAACACATGAGTAATCGAACTCGATGCCCTGTCCGATGCGATTTGGCCCCGAGCCCAAAATGATAACTTTTTCACGGTCACTTGGTATAGCTTCGTTTTCTTCCTCGTAAGTTGAATAGTGGTACGGGGTCTGCGCCGCGAACTCGGCGGCGCAAGTGTCAACGGTCTTGTATACCGGGCGCACTCCAAGGCTGTGTCGAAACTCTCGTATTTCATCCTCGTTACTGCCACGTAGTTGGGCAATTTGCTTATCCGAAAAGCCACTGCCCTTTACCCGCCGTAGGAGTTGCTCATCAAGGCTTGCCGCTGATCGAATTTCATCCGCGGTTTCATTCAGTTGGCAGATTTGGTCTAGAAACCAGGGGTCAATTCGGGTGGACTCGTGAACCTGATCAATTGTGGCCCCCGCCCACAAAGCCTGCTGCACCAGTGAGAGGCGGCCGTCGTGGGGTCGGTGCATGCGTTCGAGGAGATCGGGAATGTCGACTTCGGCCGATTTCGTCGGCCACCAGAAAATTGATTCAGGTTTCTCTAATGAGCGCAACGCTTTTTGCAATGCCTCACCAAAGTTTCGTCCGATCGACATCGCCTCGCCCACACTCTTCATAGTGGTGGTTAGCACTGGATCGGCATTAGGGAACTTCTCGAATGCGAACCTCGGGACTTTAACGACAACATAATCAAGGCTTGGCTCAAATGATGCCGGGGTTTGCTTCGTGATGTCATTGGGAATCTCGTCGAGCGTGTACCCAATTGCCAATCGGGCTGCGATCTTGGCGATCGGGAACCCGGTCGCCTTGGAGGCAAGTGCCGAGGAGCGAGACACTCGCGGGTTCATCTCAATCACGATCATGCGTCCATCTGCGGGGTTAATTGCAAATTGAATATTGCAACCACCGGTATCAACACCAACAGCACGAATAATTTCGATACCGACATCGCGCATGTGCTGATACTCGCGATCGGTCAGGGTAAGTGCTGGTGCCACTGTTATTGAATCACCAGT
This sequence comes from Candidatus Nanopelagicales bacterium, assembly GCA_044336815.1. Taxonomy (GTDB): domain Bacteria; phylum Actinomycetota; class Actinomycetes; order S36-B12; family S36-B12. The sequence goes on from JBIIOU010000060.1 coordinate 9,465, forward strand.
GTGGACGCCCATTGGGTCGAGGTTTTCGATCGAGCAAATAACAACCACGTTGTCAGCGCGGTCACGCATCAGCTCCAGTTCGTACTCTTTCCAGCCGATGATCGACTCTTCGAGAAGCACCTCTGTTGTCGGGCTCGCTTGTAGGCCGGCTCCCGCAATTCGTAGGAGATCACTGTCGTCATAGGCAATACCTGATCCGGCACCCCCCATGGTGAAAGATGGCCTGATAACAACTGGAAACCCAAGTTGCACAGCGGCCCCCTGGCAGTCCTCCATCGAGTGGCAAACAACTGATTGGGCGCTTTCGGCGCCTATCGATGCCACGATCCCGCGAAACAACTCACGGTTTTCACCGCGCTCAATCGCAGCTACATCGGCGCCGATCATTTCAACTCCATAACGCTCCAGCACACCGCTCTTATGCAGTGCCATCGCGATATTTAGCGCCGTTTGACCCCCAAGAGTTGGGAGAACTGCATCGGGGCGCTCCTTGGCGATGATGCGCTCGACGAATTCAGGAGTAATAGGCTCGATGTAGGTGGCGTCTGAAAACTCAGGGTCGGTCATGATCGTTGCCGGATTCGAATTCACCAGCACGACGCGCAAACCTTCGTCCTTGAGTACCCGGCACGCCTGAGTCCCAGAATAATCGAACTCGCAACCTTGCCCGATGACAATTGGACCTGATCCAATCACCAAGATCGACTTAATATCTTCGCGCCTTGGCATTAATGACCAGCTCTCATCAAATCAACAAACTCATCGAATAAGCCAGCCGCATCGTGCGGACCGGCAGCGGCCTCCGGGTGATACTGCACGCTGAAAGCCGGCACCTCCAGGCAACGTAAGCCCTCGACGACGTCATCGTTTAGGCATACGTGACTTACTTCAGCTGCTCCAAACTGCGTCTGAAATGGTCCGCCGCGCGGGGCTTCAACAGCGAACCCATGATTGTGCGCTGTCACGCTCACGCGGCCGGTGCGCAGATCCTGAACCGGTGAATTGATGCCGCGATGTCCGTATCGCAACTTGTACGTCTCCAGCCCTAGCGCCCGACCGAGTATTTGATTGCCGAAACAGATACCAAAAACCGGTACGCGAGCGGTAAGCAGCTCCGTCATCAAGTTAACGGTGGTATCAGCCGTAGCGGGATCACCGGGGCCATTTGAGAAGAACACCCCGTCTGGATTCCTGGCCATGATTTCGCTTGCGGTAACCAATGAGGGGACGACCTGCACCTCAACCCCGCGCTCAGACAAGCGATAAGGGGTCATGGTCTTAATCCCAAGATCAATCGCCACCACGCTAAATTC
>JBIIOU010000249.1:0-2697 GCA_044336815.1 Candidatus Nanopelagicales bacterium
ACCGCCAGGATCCACACCACGATCGCGCCCCTCACCGGTCCGCGCTGCTTGGAACGACCTACCCCAAGGAGGGCAATGCCAACGAACCAAAGTGGGGCCAGGAGCACTAGTAAGTAGGCCAAAATGACCAGGTAAATCCCCTCAATCGACCGCGCATGGTGCGCTCGGTCCTGCAGAAGGTGGGGGCTTCCGACTGATTGGTGCCCGATGCCGTGAGTCAGGCGGCCGCGAGCAACTTGGCCATCCGAGATATTGAGGCCTGGAAGCCCATTCGGGCAGCCGCTGCAACGGGTTTGGCGAGGAACTGAGGCAGGTGGGGTACCAAGATGTCCTCGACCCAGTCGAGTCGCGAGGCACCCTCGCCCGTCGCCGTCACCGAGAGGTGAACGACGCCGGTGAGCACCGGCCCGATCTTCGAGACGCGAACAGTCATCGCCTCCGCGTCGAGTTCGTCGACGCGCATGCGATCAGGCAGGGCGAGCGGACCGATACCGGAGGTCGCGATGAACTCAGTGCCGGGACCACCGTCGCCTTTCAGTACCTTAACCTTCGTGAGCGGGACCCACTTGGCGTGACCGCGCCAGTCGACCAACTCGTCAAAGACGGCCCGTGCGGGGAGGTTCAGATCTCGGTTGACCGTGAACTTGACGCTTGCCACGAACGGCACCTTTCGTAGAGCGATGAGCGATTGATGACTCTTCTTGGCGCCTGGGCGAGTCGATTACCATTCCTGCGTAGTGAAGGCTACCGCCAAATGACAGGTGCCGCCTCGGGGAACCGTCGCTGCGCTCCTCCCCACCCCGGACCTACACATTACGAGTGCCCTGCCCGAAAGGACCTCGGCACAAAAGCTGTTCCCCACAGGCCGTCTTCCTGACAGCGCTCCGCGACAGTTCGCGCAGCGCTGGGTTATCAGCGGGTTATAAGCAAGGCCCGCCGTTATCGGACGGGACAGCTGCCAGTGCCATCATCGCCGACGTCGCGCCACGCCTGCAACACCGCGCTCCTCGCCTCAGCGGCACTGATGTGAAGTCGAGTCTGGTGTGCGAGGTCGCGCTGCCAGATCTCCTCGGCTGATGCTGCTGGAAATGTGGAATCAGTGGGCGCAGACGTGAAGATCCCATTACGGCTAAAGAGTTCTGCGGCCTCGGTTGTGTACGCATCCGCGGCAGCAAGTGATGCTAGATCCCAGAGGTCGCGCGAGGCTCGACGGTCGATGTAGGTCGTGGTCTTCCAAGCGACGAATGCCGGCAGTGTAGGAACTTGCAGGACTGCAGGAACGGCATCTGAGTACCGCTGTTCTAACTCAACTGACTCGAAGGGCCACGGTGCGTAGTGGTCTTCCGGCAGTAACTGAATCTGAACTGCTGACCCGCTAGGAAATGTCACAGTGATGGGTTTTTCAGGCTGCACGGCCGCTAGGGAGTGAGAGAAAGTGGGGCGTCCGAACTCCCGCGCCAGGCGTTGCGTGAGCGTGGCGGAGACAAGTTCGGCAACTTCGCCCCGCGAACCTATTGCGATGAGGTCGATGTCCTCACTGAGCCTGCCGCTAGATAGAAAACTGCGTGAAAGTGCGGTCCCACCGAAAAAGCGAACACGGTCAGGCATCGCTTGCGAGAGAGCCGCCAGTGCGTGTGAAATCAAGTGATCGCGTCGGACTTGGTCGTCATCGACTCCGAAAGTTTCTTTGACTCTCCGCCGATCGCCGTCAGTGAGCATTCGACAACAACTTCCTTGCACGAGCAAGCGCGGCGCGACCCCGCACACGAGCGGCCAGCTCCGCTAGTCGATCCGCGTTCGCCATCGCCATGAGGTTGCGCACTGCTTCAACGCGCGGTTCCGAATCAGCGTCGAATTCCTGCCCGCTGAGATCAAGGATGGTTTGCTCAATGCTTGTCACGAGACCTGGCCCAAGTTCAGTTGCCAAGTACTCCACCTCCAGCCGCTCAGGATCGCGCATTCGGAAATGAGCTTCGCCCGGCCTTACGGTCAATGCGAGGGGACGGTGCTGACTAGGGCCGAGGGCAAAGCCCGTGGCTATAGCTCGAGGCAAGGCCCCATGCACGCGAGCGGCGGAAAGGCCCCACAGTGCGCCATTGCCTTGGCCATAGATCGCGGTGGCCAACCCAGCAGTGAGGGTTTCAAGTGATGGCAGCCAGTCCCCTTTGCTCTTGTCGACAGGAATCGCTGCGTAATAGCCATGGGCAATCTTGATGATGGCACCCGCATTTGCGAGGCGTAGAAGTTGCGCGGCAGGCTGCGCATAGACGGCGGCGGCACTGCGACCAGTCAGCATCAGAGTGGGATGAATGAGGGCTGCCGAGGGCACCGCAACCTCATGCTTCAACTTGGCCATGGCTAATAGTATGCATTTTCTTCTCTAAAAGGAAAGAAAATGCATACTAATTGGCATTAAAGCACCTGACGAGCCCTGAGGGCACTGTTGCATTGACGGATCGTCGGGGTTCGGTGAGGGTGGCGGGATGAAGCGCAACCGCCGCCCGAGGCCACCCTCACCCAGCTTGGGCGATCCGGCAATGCAACAGTGCCTCATTTTCAACATAGATAACAGTTAACTTGCGATTTTTCATCAGGTGCCTTTGCTGTTTGCGGTCCGTGGCCTCCCCCAGATCAACCATGCCACGGACGCCACCACGACAGGGGTCAGCAAAGCGATTCCTACAAAAGCGATCGGCA
>JBIIOU010000004.1:0-37963 GCA_044336815.1 Candidatus Nanopelagicales bacterium
CAAACCAGGTCTACTCCGGGTTTGTGGGCAAATATCTAGGCTGACCCGAATACTTGAATACGCACCGGAAAAACCCGGATTAACACCCTGACCTCACCCTTTGGATCCCGAAACGGGTATGGAAACTGATTCAAATACAGCTGGCCCAAGGAGTCAATGCTTTCGGTGGCAAGGTGGCCTCGCTCCGGATCGGTCTCGTCGATAAATTCTTCGCAAACCCCTTGGATCGCCATCCAATGGTAGGCATTTTCCGGGTTCGTAAACATCAAGCTGACGTCCGGGCGGGCGCGCATATTTAAGTCCTTGATACGGCCCTTGACCGTGTTGATTTCAAGGTGGGTATCGGTGCTCCCAACCCACACTGGAGTCAACTGAATGATGCCACGGGACCCAAGGGTGGCCAAAGTAGGCGTGATGGCGCCTTCAAGCAATGGCTTATGTGTCAGCGGTAGGTCACGCAACGTGCCTGTCATTCTCGTGCCCACATTAAAGGCGTTGTCTTCGCCCGGGGGTACTACTACGCCAATCTCGGTTTCCCTCATGAGACTCCCTCTGCTGTGATGCACCGAATTTTACCGGGGCGCTGATTCAACATTTTCCACCACTAGGTTCCCTGTTTCGACCAAATTGTTGCACACGCCACCAGAAGATTCACTGGGCTATGCCACCTTCGACAATCAGTTCTGGGCGCGTCAACGCAGTCCTTTGCCGGGCTTGCTCAGCCCGCCAAGTGGCGATTTGTCCGTGGTGACCACTGAGTAGCACCTCTGGTACGGCGAGCCCGCGCCACTCCTGCGGTTTGGTAAAAACTGGCCCTTCGACCAAGTTCTCCATGGAGCCAGCAGCAAATGAATCATCGATGACGCTGGCCTCATTCCCGACAACTCCTGGAAGCAGGCGCACCACCGCTTCAACCATTACCAAGGTCGCCGCTTCACCACCAGCCAAGACATAATCACCGATACTGGCTTCTCGCACTCCCGCCCAATCGCTGGATTTCGAATAGTGGGCAGCAACCCGCGCATCAATGCCTTCGTAGCGTCCGCAAGCAAATACCAACCACGGGTCGGTGGTCCAAGCTTGGGCCGCATGCTGATTGAAAACAGCCCCCGACGGGGTGGGCACTACCAAGACCGGTTGTCTCCCCTGACCACTTGCGGCAATTTCGTCAAGGGCCTCCCCCCATGGCACGGGGCTCATCACCATGCCTGGCCCACCGCCATAAGGAGTGTCGTCGACGGTGTTGTGCCGGTCGTGGGTAAATGTGCGCAAGTCGTGAATGTGTATCTCAATTAGTCCCGCCGCCATCGCCTTACCCAGCAATGACAACGTCAATGGCGTGAAGTAGTCCGGGAAAATAGTGACAACATCAATCCTCATCGCTGGGCTCCTCGATCAGCCCAATCGGTGGATCAATGAGAATCCGGCGATTATCCATGTCAACGGTTGGCACAATCGCGGACACAAAGGGAATGAGAACCTCGCGCCCGGTCGCGGTGATTACCGATAGCAACTCTTGGGAAGGAAGATGCACGACATCCCCCACCACGCCTACGGGCTCACCACCAACGGTTTCGACCGTGCACCCAATAAGTGCGCTGTCGTAAAACTCATCTGGATCGGTTGGTTTTGCGTCAGTGTCTCGCTCGACTTCAACAATTGTTCCGCGCAAAGACTCGGCGGCTCCCCGGCTTTCAAATCCGACGAAACTAACCAACAACCGTCCCGAGTGCCAGTGAATTTCGGCAACTGTCAACTCGCCGGTAGGGCCATCTGAATAAAGAACCGAACCCGGAGCAAAACGCTCATCGGGTTCGTCAGTTCTCAGTTCAACGGTTACCTGGCCACGTAGGCCATGCGGTTTGCCGATGCGGCCGACAACGACGCGCATGCTGATCTGGTTTGTCAGCGCTCGGCGACATCGAGGAAATCGATGCGCACGCCGCGGCCCTCATTTAGTGCGGTCACGACGGTGCGCAGCGCGGTCGCGGTGCGGCCAGCGCGACCGATCACCCGACCCATGTCCTCTGGATGTACCCGAACGTCGAGGCACTTGCCCCGGCGCTGCTCGCGCTCACTCACGAAAACGTCGCCGGGATGGTCGACAATGCCGCGAACCAGATGCGCGAGGGCTTCTTCCAACATCAGGCAGTAGCCGCATCTTCATCGGCAACGGCGACTTCTTCTTCAGCAATAGCCTCTTCGGCAACAACCTCCGCGATGACGACCTCTTCGGCAACAACTTCGGCGACGGCTACCTCTTCGGCAACAACCTCAGCAGCAACAACCTCTGCAACGGGTACTTCGAGCTTGGGCTTCTTAACCGGCGCCTTTGGCTCCTTAGCCGCATCTTGAATGGCTGCTTCGAATTTGACCAGGCGGCTGACCTTGGGCTCGGCCACCCGGAGAGTGCCTTCGGCGCCCGGAAGCCCCTTGAACTTCTGCCAATCCCCGGTAACCTTCAAGATTGCAGTGACGGCTTCGGTCGGCAGCGCGCCAACTCCGAGCCAGTACTGCACCCGGGCCGAGTCGACCTTGATGACACTGGGGTCTTCCATCGGCTGATACAGACCGATTTCTTCGATGGACCGACCATTGCGTGCGGTTCGCGAATCAGCAACCACGATGCGGTACTGGGGCGCATGGATCTTGCCAAGACGCTTAAGTTTGATTTTTACGGCCACGGTGGGCTTATCTCCTGTTTTTTAGGCGGTGCGCGCCGTCAATCGCGTGGGGATACGACTTTGGACGAAAACCTTGCGGGTTGCCACATCGGAAGGATAGAGGGCCAACCGGGCAGCAAGACCTCCGTATTCTGCCAGATGGCTAGGTGGGCGATGACCACGGGTCACATTCGCCGCGGATCAGCGGCGTGCTAGCACCGTCACTTGAGGCAAAGGGGTGAGGGGCGGTGAGGGCGAAGAGGCCGTGGCCGGGGTAACCGGGGTCTCCCACAAGTACTGCCCTACTGTGCAAATCTGAAGCACCCGCATGCTGTAGACCCCCGGTGAGTTGGGCCACTTGACCGTCATGGGGAAAAAGACCGGGGTGGAAAACGGAATCGGCTTGCCCACAACCGACCAGGTAATTTGCTGGCCACCATCGGCGAGCGGTGCAACCGAGACCTTCCAGCCATCAACGGGGCCTGGCTTGACCGCACCCCAAGGCTTGCCGACGAAGGCAATCACTTGGGTTGTCTCGGGCGAATCAGTTATGCACCCGTGCTGTACTTCGAGGGTCATAGAACTCGATTTACCGGCAACCGCCGATACCCCATTTAGATCAATAATCGCATGGGCACTTGCCGCTGGGGCATTTGCAATGAAGCCCCCGAATGTGCACATACCGAGTGCCGTTATAAAACGAATAGACCGGCCACTTGTCATGAATTGACTCCTATCCCAGTAATTTCTTGAGCTCGGGTGGTAAATCAGCAATATCGAAGTCAGCTGGCATTGTATTTGCAGAACCGGCGCCGGCACCGAGCATCGAGCCTGGGCCGCCGGCTGGGGTCGATACCCCGGCCACTTGATCGGCACGCTTTGCTGGATTCCCACTGCGGCTCTTGCCCTTCGCCTGCTTCGCTGGCTTGGCCATTTTTCCCTTGGACTTCTTGCCGCCGCCCATGCTGGGCATTCCCGGCATTCCAGGCATGCCAGGCATGCCACCTTTCCCCATCTGCTTCATCATTTTTTGGGCCTGACCGAAGCGTTCAATCAAGCCATTGACATCGCTTACCGATGACCCGGACCCCCGCGCAATGCGAGCCCTGCGGGAGCCGTTCAAGATCTTTGGCTCCCGGCGCTCCGCAGGAGTCATTGATTGAATGATGGCAGCAACGCGATCCAACTCACGATCATCAACCTGGTCAAGTTGGGCTTTCATCTCGCCCATGCCGGGCAACATGCCCATGATCTTGCCAAGGGAACCCATTTTCTTGATCGACTGCATTTGCTCAAGGAAGTCATCAAGGGTGAAATCCTCGCCCGCCGAAACCTTGCGTGCCATACGTTCAGCTTGTTCAGCATCAAAAGCACGTTCGGCTTGCTCGATCAAGGTGAGCATGTCGCCCATGTCGAGAATGCGCGAAGCCATGCGATCTGGATGGAAAACCTCAAAGTCGGTTAATTTCTCACCGACTGACGCGAACATAATCGGCCGCTTCGTGACGCTAACGATTGACAGCGCCGCGCCACCACGTGCATCACCGTCCAGCTTAGTTAGGACAACGGCGTCAAACCCAACACCTTCAGCGAACTCCTCGGCGGTGCGTACCGCATCTTGACCAATCATCGCGTCAACGACTAACAAGGTTTCATCAGGCTGGGCTGCATCGCGGACCGCACGCAATTGCTGCATTAGCTCAGCATCGATCGCTAACCGGCCAGCTGTGTCAACGATGACAATGTCATGGAGTTTCTGCTCCGCATATACGCGTGCATCCTTGGTCACCTTGATCGGATCGCCTACCCCGTTGCCCGGCTCTGGCGCAAATATTGCGACACCGGCCTGCTCCGAGATGATCCGAAGTTGATCTACCGCATTAGGACGCTGTAGATCTGCTGCGACAAGTAGCGGGGTGTGGCCTTCACTTTTCAGTTGAAGCGCCAACTTGCCAGCAAGAGTGGTTTTACCAGCGCCCTGCAACCCGGCCAGCAAAATTACGGTCGGGGGATTTTTCGCAAAAACCAAATTCCGGGTTTCGCCACCGAGGATCGCGATGAGCTCCTCGTGCACGATTTTGACTATCTGCTGGGCCGGATTGAGCGCCCCCGAGGCCGCCGCCGCCAGCGCCCGTTCTTTGACCACCGCGGTGAATTCGCGGACCACCGGCAAGGCGACATCTGCCTCTAGTAACGCCGTGCGAATCTCCTTGACGGTGGCATCGACATCAGCTTCTGAAAGTCGACCTTTGCCGCGCAGTCCCTTAATGGTGGCGGCAAGGCGATCGGAGAGGTTGGCGAACACGAGGCCAGAGTATCGGCTCGGGATTTACTTACTTTCGGCTGGACAGACATTCACTTGTCGGCCTTTAGCCGACTTGAAGGGACTCCAGCACCTGCAGTCGCACGACTTCGGCCATTCCCGGGCTGAGGGGGCCCGCTGCGCCATCGACCAGGAAGAAAACGTCGACTGCCTCAGAGCCAAGGGTGAGGACCTTAGCGCCGGTGATCGTTACACCGGCGGCACTGATTGCTCCGGTAATGCGGTGCAGTAAACCCGGCTCATCATGCGCACGTACTTCAAGAATTGTGGATCGCTCCGAAATTGTATGGACTACATCGACGCGTGGGGCGGCACGCAGAATTTTACCGCTCGAGGCATAAGCCAATTCGCGCTCCTGGATTTTGGCGCCCACATCAATTGCCCCCTCGAACGTTAGCCGCAACTGAGCCGCAACTTGTTCCGCACTCGGTGGGTCACCAAATGTCGGGAGCACCGTCCAGATCTGGACGGCGCGCTCGCCAACGGTGATAACCCGAGCGCTACGCACTTGTAGCCGCTGAAGTGAGAGCACCCCGGCGACCGTGGACAGCAGACCTAGATGATCGGGGGCGGCAATTGTGAGGTGGTAACCGTCTTCGGCTGGCTCCATCGCCACCCAAACCCCGGTGCTAGCAAGTGCCGCCTGCTGCACTTCACTAAATTCAGGTTCGACCGGTGCTGGATGCCCAGCAAGGCGGGCATGCGATTTGTAAACTAAATCAGCGACAAGTTTTGCCCGCCAATCGCTCCACGCCGCCGGCCCGGTTGCAAAAGCATCGGCACGAGTTAGGGCATGTAGGAGATCCAAAGTTTCTGGATTGCCGATGCGTGAGGTGACATAGTCGATGGTTGCCGGATCCTCTAGATCACGTCTCGTGGCGGTGTCAACCAAGAGCAGATGATGGCGCACGAGATCCACGATTATCTGCGAATCCTCAGCCGTAAACCCCATCCGCTCAGCCAAATCCGCGGCGATTTCGGCGCCCACCACACTGTGATCACCTGGGCGAGCCTTGCCAATGTCGTGCAGCAGCGCGCCCATTAAAAGTAAATCGGGTCGATGCACCTCACGGGTAAATGCACTGGCTTGCACCGCGGTTTCGACTAAATGGCGATCTACGGTGAAAGTATGCACCGCATTGCGCTGCGGGGCTGAACGCACGATGCTCCAGTGCGGAATGAGCGACTCAATCAGGCCGGCCTGATCCATTGACTCCCATATCCGCACAAGAGGAATACCTGAGCCTAAAAGTGAAACGAATGCCTCCCGGGCCGGCGCCGGCCACGGTATCGGAAGCGGTCCACACTCACTAGACAGTCTTTCGATCGTTATTGGCGCCAGTGGTAGCCCAGCTTGGGCCGCAGCCGCCGGCGCTCTAAGCATCAACATTGGATCGCTAGCCGGCCGCGCCTCGATAGCAAGTAGTACCTCACCACCTTGTATGACCACCCCATCGGCAAGTGGTACCCGCTCGGGTCCGCGTCTATTAACCAATCGGTGCGAAAATCGCGATGGCCCCCTAGTGAGTCGTTCGACCCGATGCCACGTGGAATCCGACGCGAACGCGATGTATCGAGCCGCCGTGTAGACCTGCCGCAGTAATTCATCAGCATCGGCGATGCCCAGAGCAGCGGCCACACCATCTTGCTCTTGCAGAAGTAACCGGTCGCCAGCCTTGCCCGTCACTAGGTGCAGCGCATCACGAACGTCCAGCAAAAATGAATGTGCTTCCGGCCAGCCACTATGCGGTACATCAGTTACCCACGTTGCGGCTATCGCTCGGAGTACCGTGGCATCACGAAGCCCGCCGTACGCTTCTTTAATATCAGGCTCAAGCAGGCACGCAAGTTCGCCATTATTTGTCTTACGTTGCTCAACTAATTCGTGCAAAGCAGGAAGACGCTTAATGGCCATAGCGCGCCAATCCGCGAAGACCGTTTGCCTCAATTGCTCTGCGAGAGTGCCATCACCGGCGATTATTCGGGTATCCAATAGTCCGAGTACTACCTTGATATCCGCACTTGCCAATCGACGCGCTTCAGCCGGGGTACGAACACTGTGGTCGAGAGAAATACCTGTATCCCAAATCGGATACCAAATTTTATCCGCAATGGGGGCCACCGCTTCTGCACTCTTTCTATGCAGCAGCAATAGATCAATATCGCTGCCCGGTGCGAGTTCTTGCCGGCCGTACCCGCCAACGGCGACCAAACAAAGATCGGCTCCGGTGCGATTCACCGAATCAAATAGCCCTTTCAGCCATTCATCGGTGAGCGCGGACAAAGCAAGCCGCCGGCCCGTGCCGAACGGGCCAGGCCGGCGCACCAGTGCATCTCGCTCAAAACTAAACGAACGCAGCTCCCCCGCGCTCAAATCCTTCTCATCCCCTAGATCGCGTCGTGGCCACGTTCACCGGTTCGCACTCGTACCACCGCCTCAACCGGCACCACCCAAACCTTGCCATCGCCGATACGCCCGGTCTGAGCCGCCTTCACAATTGTGTCGACCACTAAGTCTGCACTTTCATCATCAACCAGTACTTCGACCCGAACTTTCGGGACGAGATCCACGGTGTATTCAGCTCCTCGGTAGACCTCGGTATGACCTTTTTGCCGACCGAAACCTGAAGCCTCTGACACCGTAAGACCGTTAACCCCTTGCTCCTCCAGTGCACTTTTCACATCTTCAAGTTTGAACGGCTTGATGATTGCGGTAACCATCTTCATTACTCCACCTCCGTCTTTGAGCGAGCAGCATGACCGACACCGGCGAAAACTCCGCCGCCGCCCGATTCTCCGAGTTCATAAGCCGACTCAGCGTGGAGCGCTTTATCAATTCCACTTATCTCGAAATCAGAACTTACACGGAAGCCCATGGTCTTCTTGATAATGACAGCCAAGATGAATGCGATGACTAGCGAATAGAAGAGCACCGCGAAAGCACCTATTGCCTGCTTGCCGAGCTGATCGAATCCGCCACCATAGATGAACCCATTGACGCCCGCCGGTGCGGCATCGGTCGCCAGGAATCCAATGAGCAAGGTGCCCACTAAGCCGCCAACGAGGTGGACACCCACAACGTCCAGGGAGTCGTCGAACCCGAACTTGTATTTGAGTCCGACAGCCAGGGCGCAGATGATTCCGGCCAAAGCCCCGATCGCAATGGCTCCGCTTGGGCTCACGGCCGAACAAGCTGGCGTAATCGCCACTAGGCCGGCAACAATTCCCGATGCCGCACCAAGTGAGGTGGCGTGTCCATCGCGGATCTTCTCGGTGGCCAGCCAGCCCAAACCTGCTGCGCAGGTGGCAATGAAGGTGTTCATGAATACCACAGCAGCGGTGTTGTCGGCTGCAATCTGCGACCCGGCGTTAAACCCGAACCAGCCGAACCACAGCAAGGCTGCACCGATCATTACCAAAGTGAGATTGTGTGGGCGCATCGGTGTCTTTGGCCAACCCACGCGCCGGCCGATGACAATGGCCAGCGCCAAGGCGGCCGCACCCGCGTTGATATGAACCGCTGTGCCACCGGCGAAGTCAATTACCCCAAGTTTGTAGAGCCAACCACCGGTCTCCGGATTGAGATTGAAAACCCAGTGGGCTACCGGGAAGTAGACAAGTACCGCCCACACGCCGGCAAAAATGAGCCAGGCGCTGAACTTGGTTCGGTCCGCGATCGCACCCGCGATCAAACCCACAGTGATGCAGGCAAACATGGCTTGGAAAGCCACGAATCCCATGGCCGGCACTCCAGCCTCAGGATCATTGGCCATCAACCCTTCGAGCCCCGCAAACTGGGTGATGTTTCCAAGTAGACCAGCGTTGCCGTACGAAGGTGCAAATGCCATCGAATAACCGACCAGCACCCACAGAATGCCTACGACGAAGAGCGCGCCCATCACCATCATCAACATATTGAGTACCGATTTTGAGCGAACCATACCGCCGTAGAAGAAGGCCAATCCAGGAATCATCAGCAGTACCAAGGCAGCGCTCGTTAGCAGCCAAGCGGTATTTCCCGAGTCCAACGCGGTTTCCACCCGAATCTCCCTCTGCCGAGCTGGCTCGACTCCACTAAAGGTTCAGTGGCAGGAGAATGACCTAGCTACATTTCGCGGATTGGCTAATCACGTTTCACGTGTGTGACATCGCCATCGATTTAAGTTAACGCTGTGTTACGAATCCCCGACAAGGGCCTCGACGAACTCGATCGGATCGAATGGGGCGAGGTCATCTGCCCCTTCGCCCAAGCCCACTAACTTGACCGGAACTCCGAGCTCACGCTGGACGGCCACGACGATTCCGCCACGTGCCGTGCCATCAAGTTTGGTCAGGGCGATGCCGGTGATGTCGACGACATCTTGGAAAACCCGAGCCTGTGCCAAGCCATTTTGCCCCGTGGTGGCATCAAGCACCAGCAAGATTTCGTCCACCGGTGATTTTTTTTCGACTACCCGCTTCACCTTTCCGAGTTCATCCATTAGACCGGTTTTGGTGTGCAGGCGTCCGGCGGTATCAATGACGACGACGCCAGCCGCTATTTGCGCCGCGAAGTTGACCGCATCGAAAGCGACAGCGGCTGGGTCGCTGGCCTCTGGGCCCCGCACCACCGAGGCACCCACCCGATCACCCCAGGTCTGCAACTGATCAGCGGCGGCGGCTCGAAAGGTATCTGCCGCTCCTAACACGACTGTTTGGCCATCAGCAATAAGTAACCGCGCAAGTTTGCCGGTGGTCGTTGTTTTGCCGGTGCCGTTTACGCCCACCACCAAAATTACCGCTGGACGCCCCTGAGCACTCGTCGCGATGGATCGATCCATCGTTGGATCTACCAACATTAGTAGTTCTTCACGCAGCATCATTTTGATCTGCTCAGGGGTTGCGGTGCCGACTACCTGCACCCGGGTGCGGAGACGTGCAATTAGTTCTTGAGTCGGGCCAACACCTAGGTCGGCCATTAACAATGTCTCCTCGACTTGATCCCAGGTCGAATCAGTCAGATCTCCCGAACTAAGAAGCGCCAGTAGGCCCTTACCAATTGCATTATTTGATCGAGCCAACCGGGCCCTAAGCCGATGCAGTCGCCCAGCAGCATCCGCGGGGATCTCAACTTCGAGAGTTGTGCTTCTTTCCTCTGGTACCAGCGTCTCGGCGACAACGGCGTCGGGTACATCGGGTGCGTAGACGATTGTTGCGGCCGGCCTGCGCCGCAGTGCTAGCACGGTGATTACCGCAATTGCGATTACCAGCAGTGCGACGCCAGCATAGATAAGGCCTGAATTCATGACACACATCCTTTCAGAACATCAGCGCCGCACTAAGGGCAAGCCGCCTAAAAGAGCAATGGTGCAGCTACGCGCTGGCAGTCTCGACGTCGCGCAAGCGCTGGCCAATCACCTGGGTGACTCCATCACCACGCATCGATACTCCATACAACGCATCGGCAATCTCCATGGTGCGCTTTTGGTGCGTGATGACAATGAGCTGCGAACTAGAACGTAATTCTTCGATGATGTCAATCAACCGGCCAAGGTTCACATCGTCAAGTGCAGCCTCAACCTCATCGAGCACATAGAAGGGGCTCGGGCGGGCCTTGAACAATGCAATTAAGAAAGCTACAGCCGTCAAGGATCGCTCACCACCAGATAGCAAGGACAAGCGCTTAACTTTCTTGCCTGGGGGGCGGGCTTCGACATCAATACCGGTGGTGAGCATGTTGTCTGGGTCGGTCAAGATCAACCGGCCTTCACCACCGGGGAAGAGCCTGGCGAATACACCAACGAATTCGCGCTCTACTTCAAGATAGGCCTCGGTGAAAACCTGCTCAACGCGCGCGTCAACTTCCTTGATGATGTCAAGCAGATCATCGCGCGACTTCTTAAGATCCTCAAGTTGCTCACTCAAGAACGTATGGCGCTCTTCCATGGCCGAGAACTCTTCAAGGGCTAAGGGGTTGATTTTGCCCAGAATATTGAGTTCGCGCTCAGCGGTCTTAAGACGCTTTTCTTGTTCGAGGCGCACATACGGGTACGGCTGTGGGTCTGGCGCATCGGCGGGTACTTCATCACCAGGTGCCACCGGACTAGGCGGTACCAATTGCAAAGGGCCGTACTCGGCGATCAATACATCGCCCTCAACGCCAAAGTCCTCGAGTGCCTTCTCTTCAAGTTGCTCAATTCGAAGGCGTTGCTCGGCGCGAGCTACTTCATCGCGATGCACGCTGTCCTTTAAAAGATCCAACTCGCCGGCCAACTCACGGATACTTGAGCGCAGCTTGGTTAGTAACTGGTCACGATCAGCTTTGGCTCGCTCAACCGCAGTGCGATCGCGCCCGGCCTGCGCAACGGAGCCTTCAATTCGCGAGAGCGCAATGCGTGACGCAGCAAGGATCGCTTGTGCAGTGACTAGCTCAAGGGCTCGGCGCTCACGCCGGGCGATCGCGTTCACGCGAGCCTGACGCTCGGCGCCCGCAGCGCGTTCAAGTTGTTCAGCTCTAACCCCTACCGCACCTACCCGCTCTTCTCCGGTGCGAAGTGCTAGGCGGGCATCAACCTCATCTTGCCGAGCACCAGCGGCCTGCCCGGCGAAGGTTTCACGCTTGTCGCCGGCCGGGTCAACCTCAGGTTCAACCTCGGCGCCGGCGAGCCGAGCTTCCATGGTCGAAAGGTTTTGTTGGTCCAGCTCATGGGCCGCCTCGGCGGCAGTACGGGCAAGTGTCAACCGTTCGGCCTCGGCATGGGCGGAACGAGCTGCTTGACCCAATTGACCAAGTTGCTCGGCAACAGCGGCCATCCGAGCATCAGACTCGTGCAGGCGATTAAGAGCCCCCTCGGCAAAATCCGATGCCGTGCTTTGCACATTACGAGCTGCAATCAGATCAAACCGGGCGCGTTCGAGGTCGTGGGTGGCGACAACTAAATCGCGTGTTGTTTGGTCATGAGCCGCCTGAACCTCAAGCAGACTTTGGGTATCAGCTGATCCTCCGTGAACCACGCCAGCAGCGAAAATATCGCCTGCTTGGGTAACAAAGACCAGATCAGAGTGACCGCGCTGCGCATCTGCAGCAGTACGCACATCTGCTACCAGCACGCAGTTCATCAGTAAGCGGTCAACGACGGCGCGCAGACTATCGTCGCACCGCACCGAGGCACGTAACCATGAGCCAACCGGTGGCGCACCCACCGGTGCCGGCCCGGCGCCAGCCCCATCAGCCAGCACCAACGCCGCGCGACCCGCATCTTGCTCTTTCAGGAGCACGACGGACTGCACGGCAGCATCGACGCCGCGAACCACGACTGCGTCGGCGACGTCGCCGAGCGCTGCAGCGACAGCAGCTTGTGCACCGTGGTCAATCTGCAGCAACCCGGCCAATGGGCCAAGTACCCCGGGAACCCGTTGCGTTGATGCAATGAGCACCGAAGCAGCATCCTTGCGTGACAGCCCAAGCTCAAGTGCATCGAGTCGCGCCGCCAGCGCGGCACGCTCACGCTCCCCTACCGACTCGGCGGTGCGAAGTTGCTCAACAGCGCTATCGGCACGTTGGAGCGCCGCCAAAGCCAGCTCGTATTCCTGGTCAAGTCCGACTTCACCTTGGTTTAGTCCGGCGACTTGAATTTCGATGGCATGGAATTCACCCTGAGCATGTTCGCCGCGCTCTTTCGCTTCGATTATTGAAGCGGTGAGCCGCTCAATCTCACCTGATCTGGTCTGGGTTCTCGATCGCGCCGCATCAACCTGGCCGCGCAACTTTGCCAGCCCTTCGCGACGGTCGGCAGCAGCCCGGTCAGCCGCGGTAACCCGCTGTTCCTCAAGGAGCAGTGCCTGTTCGGCATCAAGGCGCCGAGCCTCAGCCGTTGCTAATACTTCGCGAGCGGCTTCAACTTCGCGGCCTAGTTCAAACTCTTGTTCGCGCAGCAATCGCGCTTCGGCGTCGATTTGCTCAGGGTCGCGGCCTGAGGCTTCCTCTATGGCCTCGGGCTGCAAATTGCGCACCCGCTCGGTAGCAAGTTGAACCAACCCATTGAAGCGCTCGCGAAGGCCGCTTAACCCAAACCAAGTCTCCTGTGCAGCCACCAAGTGAGGAGCTTCCTGAAGCACCGCGGCTTCGGCTTCTGCCTCTTGGGTGCGCAGATCGGCCAAGGCAGCCTCAGCTTTTGCTTGGCGCTCGCGCAAGGCGGTCTCATCAGCTACTTCGGCCGCAAGGAGGTTCCGCAAGGCTGTTAAGTCATCAGCCATTAAACGCAATCGGGCATCACGCACATCCGATTGGATAACCACCGCTCGGCGCGCAACCTCGGCTTGGCGCCCAAGGGGCTTCAATTGGCGTCGCAACTCATTAGTCAGGTCGGTTAAGCGAGTTAGGTTGGCGCCCATAGCATCGAGTTTGCGCAGGGCTTTCTCCTTGCGCTTTCGGTGCTTCAATACCCCAGCGGCCTCTTCGATGAATCCACGGCGATCCTCGGGAGTGGCCTGCAAAATTGAATCTAGTTGCCCTTGACCGACGATGACATGCATCTCACGGCCGATACCGGAGTCACTTAGTAATTCTTGGACATCAAGGAGCCGGCACTGCTCACCGTTAATCGCGTACTCCGAGCCACCATTGCGAAACAAGGTGCGCGAGATAGTGACTTCGGTGTATTCAATAGGCAATGCACCATCGGAGTTGTCAATCGTTAATTGCACCTCGGCGCGACCCAGAGGGGCCCGGCCCGAGGTGCCGGAGAAGATAACGTCCTCCATTTTGCCGCCGCGCAGTGACTTGGCCCCTTGTTCGCCCATAACCCAAGCCAGGGCATCAACAACATTTGATTTGCCGGACCCGTTCGGGCCCACCACACAGGTCACGCCCGGCTCGAAATGCAGGGTCGTTGAAGAGGCGAAGGATTTAAAGCCCTTCAAGGTCAAGGTCTTAAGGTGCACATTTCTCCGCTGGTCGGGCGCGGGGAAGGCGCTGAGGACGAGTTCGTCACACCTTATCTTGAATGCTCCGGCCCTTTCCCTGCCGCTGGCACCGCGGGCAAGAAAAACTTGATCGACCCATAAATTTCTCACGGCGAATTAGGCTTCCGCAATGCCCGCAGGGTTCGCCCACTTGGCCGTAGGCGCTCAGAGACCGGTCAAAGTAGCCGCTCTCGCCGTTGACATTGACATAAAGCGCATCGAAACTGGTGCCACCCTGGGCTAGTGCTTCAGTCATAACAGCCCTGGCGTGCCCCAGTAAATCGCTAATTTTCGACGGTGTCAGGGCCCCCGTTAATCGGCCACCGTGCAATTTGGCGCGCCACAGGGCTTCATCGGCGTAAATATTGCCAATCCCAGAAACCACCGTTTGATCTAGCAGAGCCCTCTTGATCTCGGTGTTTTTTGCCCGGATCCGGGCCACGCCAGCCGCCTCGTCGAAAGCCGGGTCCAGCAGGTCGGGTGAAATATGACGAATGATGTCAGGCAGCCGGCCTCCAACACCATCAGAAACCAGGCGGGCAGACATCACCCCGCCGAATGTGCGCTGGTCAACAAAGCGCAACTGCGGCCCACTATCGGTGAAGCCGAATCGCACCCTGAGGTGTTTCTCATCGTGCTCGGAACTAGGGCGCACCAGCAACTGCCCGCTCATGCCCAAATGGGCGACAAGTGCGATATCTCCAGCTGAGAGCGGCAGCCATAAATACTTGCCGCGACGACTGACACACCTGATTCGCTCGCCGAGCAAATCATCAGCCAATGACCCAGTATTGCGACGCACCGCTCTGGGGTGCAGTACGTCAACCTCGCTAATAACGCGGCCAGTTACATGCTCGGCGAGCCCTCGCCGTACGACTTCAACTTCTGGCAGTTCGGGCATTTCACGGTGCCGGCTTCATTAAATGTGCGTACGCAACTTCCGCTGCCTGTTGCTCTGCAAGTTTTTTAGACCGGCCCCAGCCTTCACCGATGCAATCCTCGCCTACGCGCACACGAGCATGGAACTCTTTTTCGTGATCGGGCCCGGAGTCACTTACGAGATATTCAGGGAGCCCGAGGTTTGCGTTCGATGCAGCTTCTTGCAGCGAGGTCTTCCAATCCAGGCCCGCACCAAGGTCAGCTGACAATTCAATAAGTGGGTCAAAGCGCATGTGGACGAGCTCCCCGGCTACTTCAATTCCGGCCGACAGGAAGGTTGCCCCGATTACGGCTTCCATGGCATCGGCGAGTATCGACGACTTATCGCGTCCGCCCGTTGTCTCCTCGCCACGGCCTAATAACAGGTAGTCACCAAGATTAAGCTCCCGCGCGACAACCGCGAGTGCCCGTGAATTAACTACGGCTGCACGTAGTTTGGCCAATTGCCCTTCGGGTAACTCCGGGAAAGTTCTATACAAAGTGTCAGTGACTAAAACACCAAGCACCGCATCTCCAAGAAACTCCAGCCGCTCGTTATGCGGTAGCCCGCCATGTTCGTATGCGTAAGAGCGGTGCGTAAGCGCTTGGCTCAGGAGGGATAGGTCGATCGATACCCCAAGATTGGTGGCCAAGAGGGTCAAGTTTTCGTCGCGGCCTCGCTCACTGCGATTGCGAGAATTGCTCATGAGGTTGCTCGCACTTCATCGCCACTTAACATGTCAACAAGTTGAACGAGTTCGCCAAATGTTTGAACCTCTCGAATATCGGCGTCAGTAATTTTCACTTCAAGTCCGCGGCCCTGGGCTCCTTCAAAAATTGCCCGCGCCAGCATCACCCACGCTTTATCAATTGGACCAAACGAGCTGAGAGGCGTATCAGAGCGAACAGCGAATGTAGCCTCATGCTCGAACACGCGCGCTAACGCTCCGGCTACCAGTTGCTCATTCACTTGATTCGCTCCAGCAAGGTGGAAAATGTCCGTTGGGTTAAACCAATTAGATCGGTTTTCGCCGCACGTGCCGCTAATCGAATACAAGCGGCTATCTCATTTGGACTACCCGCGCCGTGGCCGATTACGGTGATGCCATTAACCCCGAGCAGCATTCCCGCAGCAAAGTCGCCGGTCGCGGTACCGGTGACTACCGCTCGGGCTGGCCTCGGGTCGCCATAAGCAAGAGCCATCTGCTGGGCCGCCCACCCGACCGCACCTTCAATGCCCTTCAACAAGACATTGCCGGTGAATCCGTCGGTGACGACTACTTGCGCGCGCCCCCCGGACGCCACGTCATGGCCCTCAACCGAACCGGCATACCGAACTCCAAGTGCCGGAAGTCGATCCTGCATCAAGATATGTGCCGCCACGCGCAGTGAATCGCCTTTGCCAGTCTCGCTACCAATATTTAGTAACCCCACCGCAGGGTCGGCTATCCCTAATGCGGTTGCATAACACCAACCTGCCATCGCAAATTGGGTCAACACATTCGCGGTGGCCTCAGGGGATGCGCCCACGTCGACGAGGACAACCGGGCTCAGCGTTGACGGTAATACAACCGCCAAGGCTGGCCGTGACATCCCATCAACTCGACCGCATGACAAAACCGCCGCAGCAACTGACGCGCCGCTATGGCCTACTGAAACCCACGCATCAACTTGGCCGGAACTAACCGCGCCAGCAGCAACCATGACACTTGATTCGGGATGCGCCCGGAGATAAGCCAATGGGTCGCCCTCCATCGGCACCCCGGAGGCAGCACTCAAAATGGTTAGCCGCGGTTGCTCGGCAATGTCGATATCACGCGCGGCAAGAAGTTCAGCCACGAGATTGGGCGGGCCCACGAGGACGAGGTCGATGTCGAGTGCGTCAAGATCCAACGCTGCCACGGCATCGGCCACGACCTCGGGGGCACCGTCGCCGCCCAATAGATCTAGGGCGACGCGGGCCATGATCAGACGTCCAGCACGCGTCGCTTGGCGTAAGTGCCGCAAGTCGGGCACGCGGTGTGAGCCAGGCGCTTTTCCTTGCAGCGGACGCAGGTCACCAAAGTAGGCAGCGTGGCTTTCCACTGCGAACGGCGGTGGCGGGTGTTAGAGCGCGAGGTTTTGCGCTTCGGTACTGGCACGGTGTCCTCTTTCTTGGTTAACTTTGGTCTTCGGTTAAGTCTGGTCCTCGGTTAATTCTGGATCTGCCAAGGCAGAAAGTGCAGCCCACCTTGGATCAAGCTGTTCATGCAGGTGCCCTGGATTGTCGTCTAACTTGATCCCGCAGACTGAGCACAGGCCTGCACAATCGCTATGACACACCGGTGCTAGCGGAAATCCCAGCACCACCGCATCTCGCAGCGTGGCTTCCAGATCGATCATGTCATCCTGAAGTTTCGGCAACGGGTCTTCATCTTCATCACCGGGCTCTTCGACCACCGCGCCACGAGCATCTGTGGCGGGGTAAACGAATAACTCGTTGAACTCAATCACTTCGTCCCAGCTGGTTGGATCTAGACACCGGGCGCACTCGGCGTCAACATGCACATCCGCTGATCCGGAGACCAAAACTCCTTCCATGACCGACTCCAGCCGTAACTCAAGTTCGACCGGTGAGCCGGGAAGGACTCGAGCCAGTGCCACCCCCATGTCGACCGGGCTGGGAACCGTCCGGGTTACCGTGACCATCGACCCGGGCCTGCGTGGCAGGTTCAAAGCCCGGGTGTCAAGTACCAGCGGACTTCGAGGGTCGAGGCCGGTCACTGCACCCCTGTCGGATTAGCACGGTTGGTCATGGCGAAACCTCAGCTTTTGGCTGAAGGTTACCCGCAGGAGGATACCGCTTAGGTGCTGCAGACATAAAATCGGACATATCGCCCACGTTTTGGAGCCACTGGATCAGCGTTGGTCGTCGTAAATCTCATCTAACGCTGCGTGCGAGGGCTCGGGGGCTAAATCCTCATAAACCTGCGCACGAAGCCGCTCACGCCCGCGATCTACGGTCTGCAAAGTTTTGTTTAGGGCGATTTCAAAAGTAGCCAACTTGGCATCGATGTAGTCATCGGTTTCCATCCGCATCCGGGCCGTATCCTCAGCGGCCTCAGCGCGCATGGCTTGTGACTCCCCCACCGCCGCTAGATAAACCTCATGTTCGGTGACCATGCGATCGGCTTCACCCCGGGCTCTTTCCAGCAACCGGTCGGCCTCGCGGCGACCATCTTGAACCACGGCCTCACGGTCAGCGAGGAGTTCATCAGCGCGCGCCACCGACTCGGGTAGTAACTGCCGAATCTCATCTATGAGATCAAGTACCTGAGCCCGGTTCACCAAGCAAGAAGCCGAAAGTGGCATCGCCTTGGCGTCTTCGATCAGGACGGCGAGTTCGTCGAGCCGTTCTTGGACGTCCAAAGTATCTCCTCGTCATAGCCTGATTTCTCAGCCTATTGTGCCCGAAATCTTCGCCCGGAGCTGCTCCAACACGAGGTCAGGCACTAGTCCGGTCACATCGCCACCATATGTGGCGACTTCCTTAACCAAACTGGAAGATAAATAGCTATATAGGGGGTTGGTAGAAATGAATACCGTTTCAACACCGGTCAGCCGGTAGTTCATCTGGGCCATCTGCAATTCATAATCAAAGTCACTGACGGCACGCAAGCCTTTGACAATCACCGGCGCATCATTGTCACGGCAATAGTCAACAAGAAGCCCGTGGAATGAATCAATTTTCACATTTGGGAGCGGTGCCACCACTTGCTTCAGCATTTCGATGCGCTCTGAAACGGTAAACAAACTTGACTTAGTTTTGTTGATCAGCACCGCGACGATGACCTCATCAGCCATTTCGGCCGCGCGCTCAAAGACGTCTAGGTGCCCATTTGTGCACGGATCAAAAGACCCCGGGCAGACCGCTCGACGCATTGCCGACTCCTCACTAACTGACGAGAACATTTTCAGGTGCTTGACCGTACCAAAGACTCGTGTCGCCGTGTCGGCGAACTTGCAGAACCTCCCACGAAGCCGGTAGCGGAGTTTGTTCATCGCCGGTGGGCCGTTCGACAATTACCAGTGCGCCACTGCTCAATAATCGATTTATCTGAAGCGACATAAGTACTGTGGCGATCTCAGCCGAGCCAACTTCATAGGGCGGATCAACAAAAACTAGCCCGAAGGGCGCTGCCCCTAGACGTTCAATAACGACGCTGACATCACCTATCAGCAACTGGGCCCCTGGTAATGCCACCGCCTTGATATTTGCCTCGATGACTTCACCGGCTGCGCGTGCCTTTTCTATCAGCACCACTCTGTGCGCTCCGCGGCTCAAAGCCTCGAGCCCGAGAGCTCCCGTACCCGCATAAAGATCAAGTGCCGAAAGCTCGATCCAGTTGATACCCACTTTAAGTAAATGCGCGGACACCGCAGAGAACAACGACTCTCGGACTCGATCAGAGGTGGGGCGCGTGCCGCGCTTTGGCACAGTGAGCCGGCGTCCCTTGGCTTCACCCGCGATGATGCGGGTCATGCTTTCTCCAGGAATTCGGCTTGTTCATCGGCAATAAGTGAACCAATTGCAAGTTTCAAGGCCGGGTGCGACGTTAGCTCTGCATCACTTTCGACTACTGCATGCGCGGCAGTACGCGCGCGATCGATGATGCCTTCATCTCGAACTACTTCAAGTAGTCGGAGTGAACTGCGCCGACCCGACTGAACCGAGCCAAGAACATCGCCCTCACGGCGCATCTCTAAATCCAACTGCGATAGTTCAAATCCGTCGGTAGTTGAAGCAACGGCGAGCAGCCGTTCGCGAGATGGACTGCCCGCGTCCGCGTCAGTAACTAGTAAACACAAACCCGGCAGGACACCGCGCCCAACCCGACCACGTAACTGATGGAGTTGCGAGATGCCGAAGCGATCCGCATCCAAAATGATCATCGTGGTCGCATCTGGAACATCAACGCCCACTTCGATGACGGTGGTTGCCACCAACACATCGATACCGTCGGTACGACTAGTGTCAGCGAACCTAGTCATCACATCCTCTTTCGCATCACCGCTCATTCGGCCATGCAGCATTTCGACTCGAAGTCCTGGCAAATCGAGGGCAAGAGCCTGCGCGACAGTTAAAACCGAAGCAATCGACGTCTCACTTGAATCATCGCCCACCTCATCTTCTTTGCTCTCGCCACCGCCGCCTTCGACACCGATTTCCTCGCCACCGATACGTGGACACACTACGAATACCCGGTGATTTTGGGCCGCCTCTTCCTTTACCCGCTCCCACGCTCGAATCAGGTGTCCGGGCTGATCGCGAGTTGCGATGACATGGGTGGCGATCGGAGTGCGCCCCGCAGGGAGTTCAGAAAGTGTAGAAATATCTAAGTCACCAAAAACGGTCATCGCGACAGTTCGTGGAATTGGTGTCGCGGTCATGACCAGCACATGAGGCCGGGTGCCATCACGGGCCTTGGCTGCAAGCGCTGCGCGTTGCTCTACTCCAAAACGATGTTGCTCATCGACCACAACCAGGGCAAGATCGCGAAACTCAACGGTGTCTTGGATTAGAGCGTGGGTACCAACAACTATCCCAGCGTCACCGGTGATGACATCGAGGAGTTCAACCCGACGCTGCGCGGTGCGCTGCGAACCGGTAAGCAATGCCACCCGGGTGCCATCATTGGCGCCTCCTAGGCGGCCACGTTCTGCCAACGGACCGAGCAAGTTTCGAATAGATCGATAGTGCTGAGCTGCAAGAACTTCAGTTGGCGCTAAGAGTGCCGCCTGCCCACCAGCATCAACGACTGACAACATGGCTCGTAAAGCCACAATAGTTTTACCGCTACCAACATCTCCTTGCAGTAGACGGTGCATCGGGTGGGTGCCGGCCAAATCCTTTTCAATCTCTGCACCCACCGAGTTTTGCCCAGCGGTGAGCACAAACGGAAGTCGCTTATCGAATGCGGTGAGTATTGGGCCGTCGACCACCGAACGCGAGGTCGCGGTGAAGTGCGCCATTTGCTTCCGTCGCTGTGCAAGAACCACTTGCAGCACGAATGCTTCCTCAAATTTAAGCCGGGCCCGAGCCACTTCAACTTCAGCAAAATTCGAAGGTCGGTGAATCAGGCGAAGTGCCCGCGTTAGGTCCGCTAATTCTTCGGTCACTCGCACCTGTTCAGGTATCGGGTCGGCAACCTCACCCAAAGTATCAAGCACCATCCGCACCGCACCAGCAATCTGCCAGGAGGTTAAGGAGCCGGTGGCCGGATAAACCGGAATGAGCGCCCCCGCGAACGCTGCGATCGCCTCTGGATCATCGTCCACTCCCTCGGGAAAGAGCAGAAATTGGGGATGGGAAAGTTGCCGCTTATTGCGGAACGAGGAAACCTGACCCGAGAATAAACCGCTTCGCCCAGCCCGCATCTCGCGTTCGCGCCAAGCCTGATTAAAGAAGGTCACCGAAAGGCGGCCTTTACCGTCGGTAACCACCGCTTCAACAATTGAGCCGCGGCGCTGTTTCATCGGGCGCACAGTCACCGACTCGATTTCGGCAACTACTGTCACCGATTCTCCGTCGGTCAAAGTAGATAAATCTGTTAGCTCACCACGTTGGGCATAGCGGCGCGGATAGTGACGCAGCAGGTCATTGACCGTTGCCATGCCGAAGGATTTGGCGAGTACCTTGGCGGTCTTGCCGCCCACCACCCCCTCGAGTGGACGTTCGAGGTCACCGGATGTCATTCGACTCCGATAATCAGCGGCCACAGCGGTTGCCCACCGTCATAGCTACTGATTTCGACAAGTGGAAATTCACGCTGCACCCATTCGGGGATACCGTCGGTGATTTCACGGCCGGCTTCAAGACCCGAAACTAAAGTAACAAGCTCACCACCCACGGCCAACATGCCACGAAGGAGTTCACGAACGACGGTGACAATATCCTTACCAAGTACCACGATGTCGCCGTCGACCAAACCTAGAACGTCACCAACCTGGCATGGGCCGACCGTGGTTAATGCCTCGCGAACCGCGATGGTCACCGCGCCATAACGGGTGGCCCCGGCAGCACGTGTCATTGCCACTACATCATCTTCGAAACGAGCACCCTCTTCATGAACCGCGATGGCCGCAAGAGTCTGCACAATTGACCGTGTAGGGACAACCGAAACTCGAATAGCGCCCGCTCGCGCTTGCTCCGCTGCAACTTCAGCCACCGGCCAGGTGTCCTTATCACTCGGCAACAAAACCACTTCAGATGCACCGGAAGCAGCTATTGCATCGATTAACTCCTTCGTCGACGGCAACTGCCCAGGTTGAGCCGGGACGATGGTCACCCCGAGGCCTTCCATTAGCTCTGCGGTGCCTGGGCCATGCGCTACCGCAACTAAGCCTCGAGCCATTCGATCCATTTTCACCGAGGCCGTCTCCAGGTGGGTGATTCGAATGCGATGCGGGCGCCCAGCAACCATTGCGGCTTCGATCGCAGCGCCCGCATCATCAACATGAACGTGCACATTCCATAAACCTTCACCGCCCACAACCACGAGGCTCTCACCAAGTTCACCGAGCCGCACCCGCATGAGTTCGACGTCTGGGGTAGTTGCATCGAGAAGAAACATGACTTCATAAGCAGGACCTACGTAATGGGCGGGCTGATCAGTCTCAGCCGGGCGCGGGATCGGCACATAGCTCACACCAGTTGACCGACGAACTCCGGTAACGACGCTGGCCAGTGCATCCAAGATCACGACATACGCGCGGCCACCAGCGTCAACTACACCTGCACGACGCAGCACCTCCAACAGGGACGGGGTTTGCTCAAGGGCCTGCTGGGCGGCGGCCGCCGCCCCAATTACTACGGCACTTACCTCCGCTTCGCGGTTTCGCCCCACCACCGCGATAGCAGCATCCGATGCCGCGCGCGCAACTGTCAAAATGGTGCCTTCGACCGGCTTGGCTACCGCCGAATAAGCCATGTCGGCTGCCAACCGCAGCATCTGAGCCACGTCTGCACCAGAAACCGGGCGATCAAGGGCCACTTGGGAGAGCGCCTCGCTCGAACCGCGAAATATCTGGGAGATGATGACCCCTGAATTACCCCGCGCCCCCATTAAGGCCCCGTGCGCAAGGGCCTGGGCAATGCTCGAGCGCGAATGCCCGGGCTCATCAAGGGCTCGGTCAATACCCTGGCAGGCGGCCTCCATGGTCAAGAAGACGTTGGTGCCGGTGTCGCCATCGGGGACCGGGAAAACATTTAGGGCATCGATCTCCGACCGAGCCTCGCCAAGTGCGGTCAAAGCTGCATAGGCCCAGGCTTGAATCCCCCGCGCATCAAGTTCATCCATTACCTTCGCCACCGCTGATCTCCCTTCCGCGCCAACCCAACCAACCCAATTTGGGGCTAGGCCACCTCGTCGGCTACCCTTGGCTCGCTGCCTGCACGGGCAGCCTACGACCCGAATCGGGCCAAGCTCAGTAAATCGCCGAGCCTGGCAAGCATATGAAGGAGTTCACAGTGGCTGCCAACTGCGACGTCTGCGGCAAGGGCCCGAGCTTCGGGTACAGCGTTTCACACTCACATGTTCGCACCAAGCGCCGCTGGAACCCCAATATCCAGCGGGTTCGCACCCTTGTAGGCAAGACACCGAAGCGCCAAAATGTCTGCGCTTCTTGCCTCAAGGCCGGCAAGGTCGTGCGCGGCTAAGAACTTTCCCACGAGAAGGCGCGGGTTTATCCCCGCGCTTTTTTGTTTGCCCAACAATCGAAGGCGGTCGACGTTTTACCGGTAATGCTCATGACCACCCGGCTCAGAGCGCCAAACCCCGTCAACGCTAACCCCTGCACCACCGGTACCAGGTGCCGTTACAACACCGATCGCATAAAACGGCTTAGGTAATTTGGCTTTCGCCGGGAACGTAGCAAGCAGGGCGTGATCATCGCCACCGGTCAGCATCCACTCGCGTGGATCAACGTTGTACGCGGAGGCCGCCGCCTGCAATGGTTCGGCAATCACCCATGCTGAGGTATCGATCTCGATTACCACATCTGAAGCAATGGCAAGGTGTCTCGCGTCAGCGACCAGCCCATCGCTGATGTCAATCATCGAAGTTGCTTTACCTTTTGCCGCCGCGGGGCCGCCCGCATACGGTGGCTCGGGGAAGCGGTGTGCATCGACAAGGACTTTCGGTGATCTAAACCCGCGAGTAAGTACCGCGAGCCCCGCTGCGGCCCAACCTAAGCGCCCGGCAATCGCAACTTGATCACCAACTTTCGCTCCACTCCGCAATACCGGATCGCGCCCCTGTAAATCGCCAATCGCGGTAACCGCCAAAGTGATCATCTCCGCTGACACCACATCGCCGCCCACAATCACGGCCCCAACCAGCGCGGCTTCCTGGGTCAAGCCCGCGGTACATGCCACCGCCCAGGTGACCGGCAGATCACCGGGAGCCGCCAATCCCACCACCAGAGCCGTAGGCACCGCACCCATCGCCGCCACATCTGCCAAACTCGCCGCAGCTGCTTTGCGGCCAACATCAATTGGCGTTGACCAATCACGGCGGAAATGGCGCCCTTCGACCATGAGGTCGGTCGTAATAACCACCTTGCCGTCGGGTGCCGCAACAATTGCAGTGTCATCACCTGGGCCAAGTATCACCTGATCGGCGGCTCCAGCCCCCGATGTGATGCGTTGGATAAGGCCAAACTCCCCTAAGTCAGAAATTGTGCCGTCCGGCGAATCGACCATCAGTACCCCTTTGACGTGGTTTCGACGCTAGTCTCGCACCATGGTGGTACAGGCCTACATTCTCATCCAGACCGAGGTCGGTAAAGCTGCCACGGTGGTGCAGGCGATTCGTGACATTGACGGAGTTGTGGTTGCCGAAGATGTTACCGGCCCATATGACGTAATTGTGCGGGCCGAAGCGCGCACCATGGATGACCTTGGGCGACTAGTTGTTGCCAGCATTCAGGTGGTGCCGGGTATTACTCGCACCCTGACCTGCCCTGTTCTTAATCTCTGACCGCAGCTCAGGAAAAGATTTAGTTATTGCGGGAGCTCAACCAACACCCGACCAATTGGGCCAGCTTCTTGGGCCTCGTGGGCTGCAACTATGTCAGTCAGTGCGAATACCTGAATTGAAGGCAGCCGCAAAGCATCCGCTACCAGAGCCGCACGAACGACTTCAACGGCGGCGGCAAGTAAAGGTGCCGGCAGGGTGTAGAGCAGCATGAACCGCAGGCAAACCCCGGCGGTCATCAACCTGCGAGTTGGAAGCACCGGGTCTTCGCCGGGCGCCGCGTAAGTCACTATCGAGGCCCCCGGCGCCGCAACAGCCAGATCAATATCCAAATTGGCAGCAAGATCAACTTCGATTATGCGCGCCACTTTGGTACTCCACGTCTGCAGCTGCGAGACCGCGTCTGCGTCGCGGTAGTTCACCACAAGATCGGCACCGACTTGCCGGGCGATCTCGGCCTTGGCAGCACCGCTAACCGTTGCCGCAACTCGAGCCCCTTGCCAGTGGGCCAGTTGCACGGCACAGCTACCCACCGCACCTGCGCCGCCCGCAACGAGTACATCGAGGCCGGCAACCGGGCCATCACCTAGAACACAATTAGCTGCGGTGACCGCTGGCACGCCAAGGGTTGCGGCGAGCTCGAACGAAACTGAATCAGGCAGCGGGATAGCTCGGTCTTGATTGACCACCGCCCACTCGGC
Source organism: Candidatus Nanopelagicales bacterium (assembly GCA_044336815.1). Classification (GTDB taxonomy): domain Bacteria; phylum Actinomycetota; class Actinomycetes; order S36-B12; family S36-B12. Next base: position 25,565 of record JBIIOU010000004.1, read on the forward strand.
AGCAGTCCCCCATTTGCTTTCGTGGGCCGCAAGTAGCACCCAAACTCGTTGGCCGATGCGCGTTAGGTCTACGCCGGGGCCTACCGCGTCGATTGTCCCTGAGCCATCCACATGCGGAACCTGAAAACCATCTATCGGGCGAGTGGTTCGCCCACCGCGAAACTTCACGTCTGTTGGGTTGATGCCAGAAAATGCAACTTTCACCCGAACTTGGCCGGCCCCAACATCTGGACGTTTAATGCGTCGCACACTGAGAACATCAGAAGCAACGCCGGTTTTCTCGTAGACCGCCGCGAGCATCTCATTTGATTTTTGCCCTGACATCCCGGCGCATCCCCTCGGAGATCATGATCTTTGGCCCGTATTAACTAGTCATTGTACGTCGGCGAGACTTGCACTCACCAATACCTAACGAAGCCCGGTGCCGCGTAGCAGCGCATCGCGGACTAAGTGATCAATCAACGCTGGGTAATCCAGCCCTGATGCTGACCACATTCTCGGGAACATTGAAATAGGAGTGAATCCTGGCATCGTGTTGATTTCATTGACGACAACCTCACCGGCACTGGTCACGAAGAAGTCGACTCGCGCCAGCCCCTCGCAAGCTAGGGACTCAAATGCGCGAATTGCCAGCGCTTGAACTTGCGCCTCTAACCCGGGCGAAAGATCCGCTGGCACTACCAGTTCTGCAGAATCATCAAGGTACTTGGCCTCGAAGTCATAGAACTCATGCCCGGATCGCACAATGATTTCGGCGCAGCGGCTTGCCTTGGGGGCGCCATCAACAATAACCCCGCACTCAATCTCGCGTGCACCAAGAATTGCTGCCTCAATGATCACTTTAGGATCGTGGATACGCGCCGCTTCAATTGCCGCTTCAAGTAATGCGGGGTCGCAAACTTTAGTGATGCCATTAGACGAGCCGGCGCGTGCTGGCTTAACAAACACCACCTCACCGAGGCTTTGTGCCCGAAGTAGTGAGGATTCGCGATCAAGGCGCCACTGCGCATCGGTAACCACCTCGTAGGGGGTAACAGCTAATCCGGCCTGCTCAAAAATGGCCTTCATGAAACCTTTATCCATCGCTAGCGCAGACCCGAGAACTCCGGACCCCACGTATGGAACTCCGGCCATCTCAAGTAGTCCTTGAATGGTTCCGTCCTCACCCCAGGGACCATGCAGCACCGGGAACACCACATCAACGCGACCAAGGGATTCTGGTGATTGATTTGGCCGGTGAACCGTCAAGCCCGCAGACGTCGGATCAACATTGAGTGCGACTTCGGGCCCATTACGATCAACAGACGGCAGCGCTCCACCTTGAATAGACAATCGATCGGCGTCATTTTCTTGCAAAACCCAGTTACCTGCCTGGGTGATACCGATTGGGATGACCTCGTAAATCTCAGGATTCAATGCCCGCAGAATGCCCCCGGCGCTAACACAGGAGATGTGATGCTCACCGCTTCGGCCACCGAAGATCACCGCAATGCGAACCCGGTCCACCCTCAGACCGTATCTGCTGGACTCTTAGTCGATTAGCACCGGGTGCACGGCTAATGTTGATGCCATGCCCGTAGCTCACCCACCTGAAGGCACCACCGGCCATGGCCAATCTGTAGACACCTATGTGGTGTCAGCCGGGCGGCCCGAACGCGTCCCCGATGCGCCGCTCAATACCCCGATCGCCCCAGCCTCCAGTTTTATTGCGGGTGGCCCCATGGAGTACGCACGTTACGACTCCCCCACTTCACATGCACTCGAGGACGTTATCGGTGGGCTCGAAGGTGGACTCGCAACCGTATTCGCCTCGGGAATGGCAGCTGCAAATGCCGCCATGGACCTAGTGCCAATGGGCGCGGTGGTGGTTGCGCCGAGTGCTGCCTACACGGGCGTGGCCGTGCGCCTGCGCGAACTTGCGGAGATTGGCCGGATCCAACTTCGAATAGTTGAAGTTGACGACACACCCGCCGTAGTGGCCGCCTGCAAGGACGCTGCCATGTTGTGGATTGAATCACCAACAAATCCAATGCTGCAGGTTGCTGATCTGCCCGCCTGTATTACTGCCGCTCATTCCAACGGGGCTTTGGTTTTGGTCGATAACACTTTCGCTACCCCCATTTTGCAGCAACCAATCAACGACGGCGCTGACATCGTCATGCACAGTGTCACCAAAGCAATGAGCGGGCACTCAGATTTACTGCTCGGCGCATTAGTCTCGACCGACCCTGAAATTGCCGAGCAGATTCGCACGCGGCGAGTGCTCCTCGGTGCATTGCCAAGCGCCTTTGACTGCTATTTGGCATTAAGGGGTATCCGCACCTTGGCAATTCGAATTGAAAAGGCACAAGGCAATGCCAAATCGATTACCGATCTGCTGGCCGAGCACCCGGCAGTCTCAAGGGTGCGCTACCCAGGGTTCGACACGATGGCGGCAATCGAAATTGCCCAAGGCTCCGATGCGGCAGATGCGGTTTGTGAAAATACCGACATTTGGACTTATGCAACCAGCCTCGGTGGAGTTGAATCGCTCCTTGAACGAAGGCGCCGCTGGCCCCTGGAAAGCGCGAGCGTCCCTGAGAACTTAATCCGCTTATCCTTCGGCATCGAAAATGCCGGCGACCTCTGGAGTGATCTCAAGCAGGCTTTGGACTTGGTGCTCAGGTAACAACCTAAGTGAGCGCACTTTCGCGCTTAGTGTCGCGGGACATAAATGCAGAAGCCATCATTTTCGGGGACTGACCGTGATGAAGCACGGCTACCACCTGCTCGGTGATTGGCATTTCGACGTCATGAAGTTTGGCTAGGTCCAGGATCGGCTGGCAACTCTTGTAGCCCTCGCAGGTCTGTTTGGTAACTTCTATCGTTTGCTCAACCGATAAACCGTGCCCAAGATTTTCACCGAAGGAGCGGTTGCGCGATAGGGGTGACTGACAGGTAGCCACCAGATCACCGACACCTGCTAGCCCTTGGAATGTCAACGGGTCGGCTCCAAGGGCAACACCGAGGCGAGCCATCTCAGCGAGCCCCCGGGTAATTAAAGATGCCTGCGAGTTCTCTCCGAGCCCCATACCGACCGCGATACCGTTAGCGAGTGCGATTACGTTTTTGACCGCGCCCCCGATCTCAGTGCCGACTACATCCGTTGTCCAGTATGGGCGAAAGTAGTCAGTGGTGCAGGCTTCCTGCAGTGCCAAAGCGCTGGCCTCATCGGCGCAGGCGACCGTTGTTGCCGTCGGCTGGCGCCGCGCGATTTCACCGGCCAAGTTTGGGCCAGAAATCACCGCGATGCGGCCGGGCTCAACCCCGGTGACTTCGGCAATGACTTCGCTCATCCGCAGTGATGTCCCGAACTCAATACCTTTTATCAAACTTACGAGCACACTTCCGGGGGCTAACTCTTCTTTCCAAGTTTGTAGATTGGCCCGTAAAACTTGAGAGGGCAACGCGAGCACCACGATCGAAGCTCCCGCGAGCGCCTTACTGGCATCGGTTGTCGCATGTAATTTAGCGGGCAAAGTAATACCGGGGTGGTAAGCAGAATTCATATGCTCTTCATTGACCTGCCGGGCCACGGCAGCCTCGCGCGACCACATCAGCACCTCACACCCGGCGTCGGCGAGCACCATGCCAAATGCGGTGCCCCAAGAACCACTGCCCATGATGGCAACCCGAATTTCTGTCACGAACGCTCCTCACGGTCAAACACGTAACGCTCCTCGGGTGGGGTCTCCTGACGAATTTGCGCGAGCAGCCCGGTTAGGGCATCCATCAAACGATTCGTTGCAAGGTGCAATGTATCGGCATCGAGCGGGCGATCTCGTAAATCTGACAAGTCGATGGGTGGCCCAACCAAGATCTTCATGGTTTTACGCGGCAGAATGCGAAATTCCTTGCGATATGGGCGCATCACCTCTTGAGCCCCCCATTGCGCCATCGGAATTAGTGGGCAACCAGCAGCGAGCGCGATCCGGGCGGCACCCGTCTTACCGGTCATCGGCCAAAGGTTCGGTTCGCGGGTGATGGTGCCTTCTGGATAAACCACCACACACTCACCGCAATTAACGGCTGCTATGGCATCGCGCACCGCATCGGTGGCGTTGCTGGTTTCGCGATACACCCGAATTTGGTTTGCGCTGGTAATAATCGCCCCCACAATCGGGACCCGAAAAACAGACTCCTTCGCCAAGAATCTCGGCGGCCGATCGTTATCCCATAAGACATGCGAAGACACGAGCGGGTCAAACCAGGAGATGTGGTTAGTGGCGACCACCATGCCACCTTGTTGCATCGTGATGTTCTCGGTGCCCTCCCAGTGCCGCTTGGTCAATAGGTTTAGCAGCGGGGTCAACAAAAATACGGTGACCCGATAGCCCCAACCCAAGGGGTCGCGGCGCGTTATATGCACCATGCCAGAGTAGTGCCCGTGAGCATCACCGCAGGCTTGATCAGCGGACCAAGCCATTGGGCCGTCGTCGTACCAGCCAAAGCCCTGACCGGGGCTAAAACTCGGCTACTGCCGGCGGGCGACCCGGCCCGTCCGGAACTGGCTTTGGCGTTCCTGCAGGACGTTCTCAGAGCACTTAGTGACTCAGAAGCCGTTGCCCAGGTCACCGTGGTGACCGATGATGCGGACGTACAGCAAATTGCGACCGAGGCCAATCACCTGTGGGTGCCTGAATCCCCACACCGGGGACTAAATGAAGCGGCATTATTTGGCGCCTCGTTGACCCCACCTGGCTTAGGTATTGCCATCGTTGCTGGTGACCTACCTTGCTTAACGGGTGAGGTAATTGATTTTGTGCTTCGTTACGCGGGCATATACGAGCGTTCGTTCATCGCCGACACGCAAGGGATTGGCACCACCATGTTGATGTGTCACACCATCGCCGGGTGCACGCCGGCTTTTGGCGCCCGCTCCCGCGCTCACCATGCAGCACTCGGCTACGTAGAGCTAGGACTTTCGGAGAATGCATCGCAGCGTCATGACCTAGCCCGCGTACATCGCGACGTAGACACCCAAGTAGACCTTTGGGATGCGGTTCGCATTGGTGTCGGACCAGCTACTGAATCTGCATTGCAGCGAAGTATTAAACAATGATTGCGGCTACTTTCCGCTGCTGGCTGCCGAACGGAGTTGCGGAAGTTGCAACAGACGAGGGCTTGCTGCTGCAAGTTACTGAGCAGCAGGTAGCCGAATCGGTGTTCCGGGAACTACGTGTTGGCCAGCGACTGGCTATTGAACTGTCGCCAACTGGCGCCGTGGATTCAATTCACCTGCCACAATAAATGCGCTTCCGAGCCGTCAAATGCGAATGGCCCACCAATTTGGTGGGCCATTCGCGCGGACAATTTGCTTAGCGCTTCTTCGCAGGAGCCTTCTTAGCCGGAGCCTTCTTAGCCGGAGCCTTCTTCGCAGCAGCCTTCTTGGCCGGAGCCTTCTTAGCCGGAGCCTTCTTATTGCCGGAAACTACCGCCTTGAATTCCGCGCCAGCGCGGAACTTAGGGGTCTTCGTGGCTTTGATCTGCACCGTTTCACCAGTACGTGGGTTACGGCCTAGGCGTGCTTTGCGGGCCTGAGCCTCGAAGATACCGAAGCCACTGAGAGCAACGCGCTCGCCGCTGGCAACAGCCTTTTTTGTCTCCTCGATGAAGGATTCAACGATGTCGGTTACGTCGCGCTTGGTGTGACCGAGTTTTGCGGCCACCGAATCAATCAAATCTGCCTTATTCACGGGAAAAACCTTCCGGGAGGATCGACGTTAGCTCAAAATCGACGGATGTCGATAGGCAAAAACTATTGCGATTTAAAGGATTACGCCAATCGACACACCGTGATGTGGGCAACCACATGCCCGTTGAAGGCAGAAAAACGTTCAAATGGTGGTTGGAGTGATTCCCGGACGTTGCTTTTCGAAGGCTGTTATCAAATCCACCGACTGCAAAGTGATGCCAATATCGTCCAAGCCCTCCATCAAACGCCACCGCACATAGCTGTCAACATCGAAATCGGCATTTAGTTGGCCGGCACGGATCTGCTGCTTATCGAGGTCTACCGTTACCGCAGTCGAAGGGTCAGCGTCAATCAGTGACCAAAGCGCCTCAACGGTTTCCTGCGGCACCTGGGCCGTAAGTAGCCCACCTTTACCCGAGTTACCCCGGAAGATATCTGCAAATCTCGAGGAGATAACTACTTTGAAACCATAGTTCTGCAAAGCCCAAACGGCATGCTCACGTGAAGAACCGGTACCAAAGTCGGGGCCGGCAACCAAGATGGTGGCACCAGCGTGCTGCTGCTGATTCAAGACAAACTCGGGATCTTTACGCCAAGAAGCAAATAGCCCATCCTCAAACCCGTTGCGAGAGATCCGCTTTAGGTATTCGGCCGGGATGATCTGATCGGTATCGACATTACTTCGGCGCAGTGGCACCGCGGTACCCGTATGGGTGGTAAATGCATCCATTGCCTGCTCCTTAAACGAGGTTTGGAAGGTCAGCGGGAGCGGCCAAGGTACCGACCACCGCGGTGGCCGCTGCTACTCCCGGCGACACCAGGTGGGTGCGACCACCCGGGCCTTGACGGCCTTCGAAGTTCCGATTTGAAGTGGAGGCACTGCGCTCCCCGGGGGCTAATTTGTCCGGGTTCATGGCCAAACACATTGAGCACCCCGCCTCACGCCAATCGGCGCCAGCGCTAATGAACACCGAGTCCAATCCTTCAGCTTCAGCCTGTAGTTTTACGCGCACCGAACCCGGGACAATTAACATTCGCACCGAATCAGCCACCTGCCGCCCACGCAGTACCTCGGCAACAACTCGAAGATCTTCGATGCGACCGTTGGTGCAGGAGCCGACAAAAACAGTATCCACCGCAATTTCACGAAGTGGCGTTCTAGGCACTAAGTCCATGTACTCGAGCGCTCGCTCGATGGCACCGCGCTCGACTTCGTCAAGTGCATCCTCTGGTGAGGGCACCGAAGCTGAAAGCGGTAGGCCTTGGCCCGGATTGGTGCCCCAAGTTACATAAGGGCTGAGTGTCGTTGCATCGAGGAAGACTTCAGCATCGAATACTGCGTCGGCATCACTGGGCAAGGTGCGCCAGTACGCAAGGGCGGCGTCCCAGTCCTGCCCGGTAGGTGCATGTTCGCGACCTTTTACGTATTCGAAGGTTGTTTCGTCAGGAGCCACCATGCCGGCGCGCGCGCCCGCCTCGATCGACATGTTGCATAAGGTCATGCGGCCCTCCATCGAAAGTCCGCGAATTGCCGAACCCCGATATTCCAGTACATACCCTTGGCCACCACCGGTGCCGATTTTGGCGATGATCGCCAAGGTGACATCTTTGGCGGTAACGCCAGCGGGGAGCTCGCCCTCAACGGTGATAGCCATCGTCTTGAATGGCTTCAGGGGCAAGGTCTGGGTGGCCAACACATGTTCAACCTCACTGGTGCCGATACCGAACGCCAGGGCGCCAAATGCCCCATGTGTTGAAGTGTGCGAGTCACCGCACACCACGGTCATCCCGGGTTGGGTTAGGCCCAGTTGTGGGCCGACCACATGCACGATGCCTTGATCAATACTGCCCAAGGGGAAAAGGGGCACCCCGAATTCGGCACAATTTGCACGCAGGGCATCCACCTGGGCCCGTGAAATCGGGTCGGCGATGGGCTGGTCGATGTTGATGGTCGGCACATTGTGATCTTCGGTGGCCAAGGTGAGGTCTGGACGCCGAACCCCGCGCCCCGCAACTCTTAGGCCCTCGAAAGCTTGTGGGCTCGTCACCTCATGCACTAAGTGCAGATCGATATAGAGCAGATCAGGCTCACCTTCGGCATGGCGCACCACATGCGCCGCCCAGACTTTTTCTGCAAGCGTGCTTGCCACCAATTGCTCCTTTGGTACCACCCTGTGCTCCTTTGGTTCCACCCTATGCTCCATTAGTAACTGAGCGCGGGCTCCCATTAAATGAGAACCCGCGCCCATCTGTAGCCCCGACGGGATTCGAACCCGCGCTACCGCCTTGAGAGGGCGGCGTGCTAGGCCACTACACAACGGGGCCGTGCCTTCGGATAGCCGCGCGACAAAACACGCAATTACCCAGGTATTAAGCCGGGTGGGCCTACCACGTCGACTGAACACCAGCTGGGGTACCAGGACTCGAACCTAGACTAAATGAATCAGAATCATTTGGGCTGCCAATTACCCCATACCCCATGGGGCCGAACACTTGGCCCCAGACCTACAGGTCCAACCACTCGGCGAAGAGTGATTATAGGCGACCGGTCACCCACCACCAATCGCCGCATCCAAGCGAGCCAAACACGCCGATCTACCCAGAATTTCCATCGATTCGAACAATGGGGGCGAAATCCGGCGCCCGGTAATTGCCACCCGCAGTGGGGTAAATGCCAATTTGGGTTTCAGGCCCAGCTCATCGACCAAGGTGACGCGCAATGCTTCATGGATCTCATCGGTTTGCCACCGCGGCAATTCGCTCAAAACCGCGCGCGCCGCCACCAAAGTAGGCGCGGCATCGGGTCCGATCACCCCGCGATCGCCCTCGTCGACGACAAAGCTTTCGGCGGGCTCCAGCAAGAATGCGAGCATCTCGACTGATTGGCTGAGGTTCTCCATGCGCTCTTGGATCAACGGGGCGGCGACTTCCAAGATCGACAGCTGCTCACTGGTCGGTTTCGGCAGGATCAATTTAGCCGCGACCAAGAATGGCAGGATCCGCTCGACCAGCTCCGCCGGCGCCAATGACCGGATCCAGTCACCGTTGATAGCGGTGCACTTTTTCAAGTCAAATCGTGCTGGGTTTTGATTAACTCGCTCAAGGGTGAAAACTTCTGCCATCTGCTCTTTGCTGAAGAACTCTTGGTCATCGCCCATTGACCAGCCCAGTAATGCCAGATAATTAAGTAGAGCTTCAGGTAGATAGCCACCTTCACGATACATCAGCAAAGAGGACTCTGGATCGCGCTTAGAAAGTTTTCGGTTACCCTCGCCCATCACATACGGCAAGTGACCAAACCGTGGCGTGGTGCCGTCGCTTACGTCAATAGCGGCCAGCGCTTCATAAAGGGCAAGCTGGCGAGGGGTAGATGACAGTAAATCCTCACCGCGCAAAACATGGGTAATGCGCATGAGCGCATCGTCAACCGGATTTACGAGGGTATAAAGCGGATCACCATTTGCACGGACCAACACATAATCGGGCACATGCTCGGCCCCGAAGGTGATCGAGCCGCGCACAAGGTCATCCCATTCAAAATCACGATCTGGCATTCGGAATCGAAGTACAGGGTCTCGGCCTTCGTCCTCGTAGGCCTCCACCTGATCATGGGAGAGCTCGCGACACTTACCGTCATAGCCGGGGGTACGGCCTTCCGTCTTGGCCAACTCGCGACGTTCTTCAAGCTCAACGGATGAGCAATAGCAGTGATAGGCGAATCCGCCATCGCGCAACCGTTTCGCTACTTCGGCATACACGGGAAGCCGGTCGGACTGACGGTATGGGCCGAAGTCACCACCAACCTCGGGGCCTTCGTCCCAATCTAAACCCAACCAGCGGAGCGAATCCAGTAGCGCGGTATATGACTCTTCAGTGTCTCGGGCTGAGTCAGTGTCTTCGATCCGGAATACAAAAGTGCCGCCGGTATGGCGGGCGAACGCCCAGTTGAACAACGCGGTACGAATCATTCCGACATGCGGATTGCCTGTCGGTGACGGACAAAAGCGCACCCGAACCGGTCGCTGCGAAATATTGTCCTGGGCGCTGCGCGTATCAGACACGGTCCACCACCGGATTGGTAAGAGTGCCAATACCCTCGATCGCAACGGAGACATTATTTCCGGCGACAATCGGCCCTACCCCAGCCGGTGTGCCCGTAAGAATAACGTCACCGGGTATGAGCGTCATGATCGAGCTGATGTAGGCGATCAAAGTGGCAATATCGTGCACCATGTCATTTGTTGAACCCGCTTGGCGAAGCACGCCATCAACACTGCAGGTTATCCGAGCATCTTCAACATCAAGGTCGGTCTCGATCCACGGACCGATAGGACAAAAAGTATCAAACCCTTTAGCTCGGGACCACTGGCCATCAGCGTGCTGCAAATCACGCGCCGTCACATCATTGGCGCAGGTGTACCCCAAGATCACCTCTTGAACACGGTCAACGGGCACATCGCTACAAAGGCGCCCGATAACGACCGCGAGCTCGGCCTCATGTTCGACATTCTCAGATTGCCAGGGTAAGGCGATGGATTCACCGGGGCCGATAATGCTGGTGCTGGGCTTCAGGAAAATTAGCGGCGAAGCCGGCACTTGTCCGCCCATTTCTTTCGCATGGTCAGCGTAATTCTTGCCGACCGCGACTATTTTGCTCGGCAAGACCGGTGCCAATAAGCGGGTATCTGCCAGCGGAATTATGCGTCCCTCAGGCACCAAGCCACCAAACGGATGGCCATTGACCAGCACGACCAAGGAAGCCTCGGTTGGCTCGTTTTCGGCAGATATGCCTTCGAGCACGCCGTAGAAAAGTTCGCCGTCAACTGCAACTCGGACTATGCGCACCCGCGCAGCCTATCTATTGAGCCGGTGCATCACGCTTGGCCGCCCGGATGAGCCCGAATGTCACGGCATCTTCAAGTGCCCGCCAAGAAGCCGCAATTACGTTCTCGTGGACCCCTACCGTTGACCACTGACCGAACCCATCGCTGGTACCAACCAAGACGCGGGTGACGGCATCGGTGCCTGTGATGCCATCGAGAATGCGAACCTTGTAGTCGATTAACTCGAGTGAGTCGAGCTCTGGGTACAACTGAATAACAGCGGCTCGCAACGCCCGATCTAGAGCGTTTACCGGGCCATTGCCCTCTGCCGTGGAGATGATTCGTTCGCCGCTTGCATGCACCTTTACGGTTGCTTCGGTACTTACGCTCCCATCAGCAGCCTGCTCGACAATCGTGCGCCAGGATTCAACATCGAATCTTCGCTCAGCACCATCCTCATCCAAAAGCAACAGTTCGAAGGATGCATCGGCTGCCTCGAATGTCCAGCCCCGTGCCTCTAGATCCTTAACTTTGTCGATAACCCTGGTGAGCAATGCAGAATCTCCAGAGAGGTCATAGCCCAATTCGCGACCCTTGAGCTCAACCGAAGCCCGACCAGCCATTTCGGTGATTAGGACCCTCATGTCATTTCCAACTACGGTTGGATCGATGTGGTTGTAGAGATCTGCGGAAACCTTTAGTGCACTTGCATGTAAGCCAGCCTTGTGCGCGAATGCCGAAACTCCAGCGTACGGCTGATGGGTGTTTGGTGCGATATTCGCAATTTCAGCAATTGAGTGGGCAATTCGGACTGTTTCTTTCAGCGCGCCTTCAGGCAAGATGTCGTAACCCAGCTTGGTCACTAAATTCGGGATCACCACAAATAGGTCGGCGTTTCCGGTGCGCTCGCCATAACCATTTGCCGTGCATTGCACATGGGTGGCACCGGCCTCAACCGCTGCGACGCTATTTGCAATCGCGCATCCGGTGTCATCTTGGCAGTGAATGCCGAGCCGGGCAGTTGATCTAGCCGAAACATCGGTGACTATGGCGGTGATGCCACTCGGCAACATCCCCCCGTTGGTGTCACAGAGCACCACCACGCTGGCTCCCGCTGCGTGGGCGACATCGGCTAGCCGAACCCCATAGTCGCGATCGTGCTTATAGCCGTCGAAGAAGTGCTCCATGTCAACAAAAACCCGTCGACCCTGCGACACCAGGTATTCCACGGTGTCGCGAACCATCGCCTCGTTTTCATCCAATGTTGTCTTCAGAGCATCTTTCACGTGCAGCACATCGGATTTAGCCACGATGGTGATCACGGGAGCCCCAGAGTCAAGGAGCGCTTGCACCTGTGGATCATCAGCCACCGCCACACCCGGCTTACGCGTCGCACCAAAGGCCACCAGTTCGGCGTGCTTCAACTCGAGCTCGGTCTTGGCACGCTCGAAGAACTCGGTGTCCTTGGGCATGGCACCGGGCCAGCCACCTTCGATGAATCCAACTCCGTAGCCATCTAGGAGGCGAGCCACCGCCAACTTGTCGTTGACCGAATACGAAATACCTTCACGCTGGGCACCATCACGCAAGGTGGTGTCGTAAACGTGAAAATTGTCGGGGCGGGGCATTATCGTCCTCTTTCTGGCCGTAGCGCAATGAAAAAGCCCCCCGCGGGTGCGAAGGGCTGCGCGTCACCGTTCGTTGACGCGCTACAACATAATGTTGCTGACAGAGCTGATCACGCCCCTATTGTGGCATATGGTCCGCGCGCCGCTTAGCAGATGGTGTGCATCCAGTTATGGCGATCTGGGGCGGCGCCGGTCTGGATATCAAGAAGTGCTT
>JBIIOU010000061.1:0-10718 GCA_044336815.1 Candidatus Nanopelagicales bacterium
GCCCAACTTGGCTCCTGATCTGCGTTTTTCATCAACTAACTCAGCTGCTTCGAGCGCTGCTTCACTCGTCACCTGCAAAAAAGCGTGCACTCGCTCGTCAACCTCAGCGATGCGGGCCAGATGGGCCTTGGTTACTTCAAGGGAGGTAACCTCCCCCGCGGAAATTGCTGCAGCGAGCACACTTGCAGGTTGGCGAATTAGGTCGGCATCGACGCTGCTCATGCTTGTTCCTCGTCCAGAATCCTGGGGACTCTGAAACGATCATCTTGAGTCGCCGGGGCTGAGGCGAAAACCTCAGCCCGATCTAGTCCTGGATAGGCGATGTCCTCGCGGAAGACATTTTCAATTGGCACCGGATGGGAGGTCGGGGGGATATCATCGGCGGCCACCTCCGAAATTCGGGCAACCGACTGCAAAATTACAGCTAACTGCTCCGCATAGTGGTCAAGTTCGGTGGCGGTTAGGTCAAGTCGGGCCAACTTGGCCAGATGGGCGACTTCCTGACGGGTAATTGCGGTCACTGCGTGATTGTAGTCAGCGCCGCTTCCAGCCCGTCGGTGAGCAGTACTTCAAATCCGGCTGCACCTATAACCGGGACGCCGAGGGCTACGGCTTTGTCGAATTTTGACCCGGCACTTTCACCGGCGACCAAAATACCGGTCTTGGACGAAACTGAACCCGATACCTTGCCCCCACGACTTGTTATGGCCGCAGCCGCACTATCGCGGGTGTAACCGGCCAAAGATCCGGTGATAACTACCACCAGGCCCGCGAACTCCTGTGATGTCGACTCACCACCTTCATCGGCAAACTGCACCCCACCAGCGCGCCATTTTGAGACCACCTGTTGATGCCAAGGTTCGCTAAACCACTCGCGAACTGCCACCGCAATGGTTTCACCAACTCCATCAACTTCGGCGAGCTCCGCGAGACTGGCGGAACTAATCGAATCAAGACTTCTGAACACTCGAGCAAGGGACTGCGCCGCAGTTGGGCCAACGTGCCGGATTGAAAGTGCAACCAAGACCCTCCAGAGCGGACGGCCTTTGGCAAGTTGCACCTGAGCCCACATGCTCTTAGCGTTCTCGGTTAGTTGCGGGCCAACTTCCCCCTTGGCCGGCTCGCGCCTGAAAAATTCGCAGTTGAGGAGATCAGCTTGCGTTAGCAGGAAAAGATCACCTTCGTCCGCCAATAAGCCGCAGTCCAAAAGCGCATAGGCAGCCTTTTCACCAAGGCCCTCGATATCTAAAGCTCCACGTGAGGCCACATGCGAAAGCCGCTCCCGCAATTGGGCCGGGCACCCGCGCGCATTCGGGCACCGAAAATCTTTATCACCCTCCTTGGCTGGACCAAGTGTCGATCCGCAGGCAGGGCACAGCGTCGGCATCACAAAGGGGCGTTCGCTCCCGGTACGCGCCTCAACGACCGGCCCGAGAATTTCGGGGATGACATCACCGGCCTTGCGCAAATAGACCATGTCACCAATCAGCACACCCTTACGTTCCACCTCAAATGCATTATGCAAAGTCGCCATCGCCACGCTTGAACCAGCGACTTTCACGGGTTCCATGACCGCGAATGGGGTAACCCGGCCGGTTCGGCCCACATTTACTTGGATATCAATGAGCCGGGTACGCACGACTTCTGGTGGGTACTTGTAGGCGATTGCCCAACGCGGTGCTCGTGCGGTCTCACCTAACTGCGCCTGCAGCGCGAGATCGTCGACCTTAATGACAATGCCATCAATTTCATGCTCAACATCATGGCGATGCTCACCGTAATAATTGATGAAAGAGCGTACCGCGGCAAGACTATTTTCGACTCGGGCAAGTTTACTTACTGGCAGACCCAGAGCTGCTAAGAAATCGTAACCTTGGCTTTGCCGGGTGATTGAAAATCCATCAACCTCACCAATGCCGTGGACAGTCAAACCCAACCCATTGAGCCGAGAAATTGATAGCTCGAGTTCAGATCGCAACCGCGCAATTTTCGAGGCACCCCGCTCACCCGGGGTCTGCGATTGCTCCGCCAATCTCAATTCATCTTCGCGGCGATCGATGCGCTGTCGCAAGGTGCCGGCCGCGGCATTACGTGGGTTGGCGAACGGCGAAAGCCCTTGAGCTAGTTGCTCCTCATTCAACTGCTGAAAAATAGCCACGGGAAGGAATATCTCGCCGCGGACCTCGAGAAGTCTGGGGATGGCAGCGCCTTTGGGTTTGGTAAGCACCGCTGGAACTGCTGGGATAAAGCCAGCGTTGTAGGTGACATCCTCACCTACTCGACCGTCGCCGCGCGTTGCTAAGGACTTTAATCTGCCCTCGACATAGACCGCATCAACAGCGAGGCCATCTATCTTTACCTCGCACAAATAATCAGGTACTTGATCGATCCCGCGTTCCACGCGCGCAAGCCAAGCATCGAGTTCGTCACCTGAAAAGACATTGTCAAGTGAATACATACGATGAAGGTGCTCGACCGGATTGAACATCTCTGACCGGCTACCGCCAACGCTTAGACTTGGTGATTCACTCGACTGCAACTGTGGCCAGTCCTGCTCAAGTAAAAGCAACTCGCGGAAATATGAGTCGTATTCATCATCCGAAAGTGTCGGCTTGTCGCGCTGGTAGTACTCGGTGCGCGCTTGATTTATTGCATCGGCCAATTCAATCCACCGTTGCTGCTCGGCCGGCGGCACACTTGCAGCCTTGCGTTCACCTGCCATGCTCACCGCCTTCCTCCTCGCCGTCAACCCGATCATCTCGCAACACACTTCCGGCGGCCCGACAAGATTCATACGCGGTTCTTACCCATTCCCAGTCTGCCCCAGCCATCCCGCAAGTCGGAGTAATGACGACCCCTGAGAGCCAAACTGGATCACTCATCCCAAGGCGGTGGATTGCCGTGCGGACCGGGCGACTTGCCTCCGCATTACTGATCGCGCCCTTACCTACTGCTGGCACACTGCCGGCGAAAAGTCCGATACCAGACTCAAGTAATTGACCTAATTGCTCATCTGGGCAATTGCCATTAAGTAAGTCAAGGCTCACAAATTGCGCACCAGCATTGACGAACATTTCGACCGGGACATCTTTGGCACAGCAGTGGATACCAACATGGGCACCAGCGCCTTTCGCCGCGTCTAGTACCACCCGAAGACCGGCACCCGCGGTGCCGCTCTCGACCGCACGATATGAGGAGAGCCCGCTCGCGGTACCGATTGCACCGGCTAACACCGTGGGTAATGCGGGCTCATCAATTTGCACCACGACAGGCCCACCGAATCGGCGATGCAGGTCGCCAATATGCACTCGCACCGCCTCGGCCAGCGCCTGGGTGATGTCGCGGCAAGCCCCAGAGTCTTTTAGGATCCTTTCACCGGTTGCCATTTCTATACTCGCGGCAAGTGTCCAGGGCCCAGCGACTTGCGTCTTGATCGGCCCGAGGTAATTAAGGCTCTGCTCTTCGAGAGCATCGAGGTCTTCACCTATCCATGACCTTGCCCGAGCCATCGCTCGACCGGGACCGGGTGCGACCCGCCAACCCTGCGGCGTGGTGTCAAGCCCAAGGTCCACACTTACCACCGATAAGAGTGCGGCGGTGCGCCCGATGATGTCAGAGCCAGGTCCGCGCGCCGGCAGTTCAAACACGTGAATGAAGTCGGTTAATTCGCCGGCGACTACTCGCGCTGCCTCGGCCGAACTAGTACCGGGCAGCGATCCAATCCCGGTTGCAGTTACCGGAGCCCAGACGAATTGCCGGGCACTCATGCAGATCGCGTGGTTACAGCGATTGTCGCCGAGCCAACAACCCGGGTTCCGTCATAAAGCACGACTGCTTGGCCAAGTGCGATCCCACGAATCGGAACCAAGAGTTCAACCATCATGCGGTCCCCATGTGCATAGGCTCGTGCGGGTACCGGTACCCCGTGTGCCCGCACCTGCGCAAGCAATTCGACGGGGCTCTCATCAAGTGGAGAAGTCGTCCAGATTGGTTTTATGCCCTCGAGTGCATAAACATCGAGTAACTCAGGGGGTCCGACTGTTACCCGTCGGCTACCAATTTCAACATCTACGACATACCGGGGTGCCCCGTCTGCGGCAGGCCTAGAGAGTTGGAGCCCTCTACGTTGCCCTATCGTGAATGCGTAGGTGCCGTCATGCTCCGCGAGTACCTCTCCGGATTCGGAATCAACAATTTCACCGGGCAACGAACCAAGATGTCGTTGCAAGAACCCGGCTGTGTCACCATCGGGAATGAAGCAAATATCGTGGCTGTCTGGCTTTTGCGCGACCAATAGACCTCTTGCTTCGGCTTCAGCTCGAATTACGTCTTTGGTATCGGCACCCAGTGGGAAAATTGAGCGTGCAAGCTGCCTGGGCTGAAGCACTCCGAGCACATACGACTGATCCTTTTCTGGATCCACCGCGCGATGTAATTCTGGCCCGGCCGCGCCCTGCACAATTTGGGCATAGTGACCGGTGGCGACCGCGTCGAACTCCATCGCGAGTGCCCGGTCTAGTACCGCGGTGAACTTGATCGTTTCATTGCAACGCAAGCACGGGTTCGGAGTGTGCCCAAGTCGGTATTCCTCAATAAAGTCGTCGATGACCGCCTCAGCAAACTCCTCAGACAAATCCCACACATAAAAAGGGATCTCGAGTTTGTCTGCGACTCGGCGGGCATCGAGGGCATCATCAAGGGTGCAGCAGCCCCGCTGCCGGCCGTCACCGTAAGTCTTGTTGCGGGAAAGCGCGAGGTGTACGCCGACCACATCATGGCCAGCATCCACCATTCGGGCAGCCGCAACCGAAGAGTCAACGCCTCCGGACATCGCAACCAAGACCTTCATGCGAACGACCATTTTGTCATTTGGGCCTCGACGAAACCGTGCGAGATGCTCTGGCAACAGCGCCCGGCAGAGCAGCGACAACTCGATCGACATCGGCAGCAGACGACGGATACCCGAAACTAAATCTCAGCGACGCCCGGGAGGTGCGCTCATCAACACCCATGGCGAGCAATACGTGACTTGCCTCGGGTATCCCCGCGGTGCAGGCCGACCCGGTAGAGCAATCCACCCCCGAGGCATCAAGCAGCATCAGCATCGAGTCGCCCTCGCAGCCGGGAAAAGAGAAATGCGCGTTGCCCGGCAGTCGGCCGCCACCCAATAGATCAGGGTCACCATTGAGAATCGCTCCAGGAACCGCCGCCAAAACTCGTTCGATTAGGTTGTTTCGCAAATCACGAATCGCCCGCGCATGTTCTTCTTGGTGCGCAACAGCATGGCGAACGGCAACCGCAAAAGCTGCGATGGCCGGCGCATCAAAAGTTCCGGATCTAATATCGCGCTCTTGCCCACCCCCGTGGAGGACAGGGGTAAACCCGGTGGCCGGATTAACGATCAGGGCACCAACCCCAAATGGGCCCCCGACCTTGTGACTGCTTATGGTCACAGCATCAGCGCCAAGGGCGCCAAGATCCATGGGTACCTGACCAAGTACTTGAACCGCATCTGTGTGAAACGGCACGCCCTGCTCTTTACATAGTTCGGCGATGCGCTCAACCGGTTCGATCGTGCCGACTTCATTATTCGCCCACATCACGGTACAAAGGGCTACTGCCGGTTTCTCCGCAAGTGATTCAGCAGTTTTTGTGGTGCTGACACGTGCGTCATGATCAACCTCAAGCCACTCGACGATGGCCCCTTCATGCTCCCCCAGCCAAGCCACCGGGTCCATTACTGCATGGTGCTCAATCGCCGAGGCAAGCACCCGCATTGGGGATTTGTTCCCTGAACTTTGCTGACGCTGCCAATAAAGACCCTTGACCGCCAGGTTGTCAGCCTCAGTGCCACCCGCGGTGAAAATCACGCCGCTGGGCCTGGTCTTTAAATCAGCGGCGATGCTTTCGCGCGACTCCTCGACAACTTTGCGTGCTGATCTGCCGGCCGCATGAAGTGAAGACGGGTTGCCAAGATGCTCGGACGCAGCCAACCAAGCAGCACGCGCATCAGGGAGCATGGCAGTGGTGGCAGCATGATCGAGATAGGACCGGTCACTCATAATGCGCCATTCACAATGAACCGTTCACAATTCACCATCGTAGAGCAACCAACACCCCAAGGTCAGGCGCGCTTCTTGATCTCCTCGGTCAGCTGCGGTACGACCTGAAAAAGATCACCGACGATCCCGAAATCAGCAAGCTCAAATAGGGGTGCTTCCGGATCCTTATTGACGACCACAATGGTCTTTGAGGTCTGCATTCCGGCCCGGTGCTGGATGGCTCCCGAAATCCCATTCGCCATGTACAACTGGGGCGAGACCGTCTTACCTGTCTGCCCGACCTGGTACTGGTGCGGGTACCAACCTGCATCAGTTGCTGCCCGCGAGGCGCCAACCGCGGCGCCCAAAGAGTCTGCCAGTGCCTCTATCACCGCGAAGCCTTCGGGAGCCCCGACTCCACGGCCACCTGACACCACGATCGCGGCCTCCGAAAGATCTGGGCGCCCGTCTTTTTGTGCGACCGTTCGACCGGTGACTTTCGCCATCATTGCAACCTCGCTGATGGCCACACTTACGTCAACGCGAGTCGCGGTAACGGCGGCCGGTACGGGCGGAGTTGAGTTTGGGCGCACGGTGAAGATTGGGGTGCCCTTGGTTACCTTTGAATGCACCACGGTGCTGCCGCCGAAAACACTCTGCGTTGCAATGCCCTCAGCTGAGATTCCGATTGCGTCGGTAATAACCCCAGAGTTGATCTTGATAGCCAATCGACCAGCGGTCTCCTTGCCATCTGCACTAGAAGCGATAATCACGGCACTTGGCGACTGATCGGCGACTAAGCTTGCCAACACTTCGGCACGGGGGGCCACCGGATGATCAATGTATTGAGCGCCATCAGCAACATAAACCTTGGATGCGCCAAACTCACCAAGAACGGCGGCGGCGGCCTCGGAGTAACCCGGGCCTATCCAGACCGCCGAAGGCTCACCCAAGGTGCGCGCGAGTGTAAGCAGTTCACTTGTCACCTTTTTAACTGAGCCATCAGCATGCTCGACGACAACTAAGACTTCAGACATGTGTGTCCTCTCTCGGATTTTGGCTCTAGATAAACTTTTGGGCGGATAAGAAGTCAGCGAGTTTGATGCCGCCATCACCATCATCAGTTACGATCGTGCCCGCCGCTTTTGGTGGCCGGGCCGCGAAATCTTCAACAACCGTCCATGCCGCGGCCAGACCAAGTTGTGAAACATCAAGCCCAGCATCGGCAATTGACAAGGTCTCGACCGGCTTCTTCTTAGCCGCCATAATGCCCTTGAACGATGGGTAACGCGGTTCGTTAATTTTTTCAACCACACTTACTACCATTGGCATGCTCGCCTCAACAGTTTCGAATCCGTAATCGGTGACGCGCTGGATCGTGACCGAAGTTCCCGTGACATCAACTTTTTGGGCGAAGGTGAGTTGGGCGATGCCTAATCGCTCCGCGACCATAGCGGGCACCACACTCATACGGGCATCTGTCGATTCTGACCCGAAAAAGATCAAATCGAAACCGCGACCAGCAAGCACCGTGGCGATGGCGTAAGAAGTTGCCAGCGCGTCGGAGCCGTGCAGTGAATCGTCAACTAGGTGGATCGCCCCATCGGCACCCATGCTCAGCGCCTTGCGCACTGTTTCGCCGGCGCGCTCTGGACCCATCGTGACGATAATTACCTCACCGCCATGCGCCTCTTGAACCTTGAGTGCTTCTTCAACCGCATACTCATCGAGTTCATTCATGACGCCATCGGCCGCCTCGCGGTCAAGGGTTGAGTCATCACTGCGGAGTTTCTTCTCGGCCCAGGTATCAGGCACCTGCTTCACACAAACCGCGATCTTCACGCCAACCCCTTTTCGACCCGGATACTTAACTATTCGCCAATTTAGCAGCGCGGCCCGAGACCGCCACCTCAGGCTGGGTGGATGCGCCTATCCACGCCATGCGGTGCGAGCAAGATCACAGCCTCGAATACCGCCCGGCTGGGTTTCGAGCTGGGTTTTCGAAATTACGGATACGCTCATTGCGTGAGCGAAACCACCGAACAGCAGTCCGTAATCAAAGTCCGTGCAGCACTAGCGCTCCTTGGCGCCCGCGGGGAGGTGCGGGCCCTTGACGACAGCGCGCGTACCGCGAAGGAGGCCGCCGCCGCCCTAGGCATCGAAGTTGGGCAAATCGCGAGTTCGCTCATCTTTCTCGCCGACGGTGAACCGGTACTTGTTATCGCCTCTGGAGGTCATCGCGTCGACACCACGCAACTTGCCGCGGTTCTTGGAGTGAACGAAATAACCAAGGCCAACGCCGACGACGTTCGAGCAGCTACCGGCTTCGCAATCGGTGGCGTTGCACCGGTTGGCCATCCGCACCCACTTCGAACAGTCGTAGATATTGCTCTGTCGAGGTATGACGAGGTATGGGCCGCCGGAGGCCACCCGCACTATGTGTTCCCGACGAGTTACGACGAACTACTTCGCATAACGGCTGGAGAGGCCGCCGAGGTCGGCGCGTAAGCCGCTCCCGCTAGCGTGGCCTGGTGCCAGTCGTCCTCCTGCAGGTAGCCAACTTCACCTCAGGGGTCGGCAATTCGATCGTGATGATCGCGTTGCCCTGGCTGGTGCTAGTCCGCACCGACTCCCCCGCCGCGGCGGGCCTGGTGGCCGCCCTCAGCGCTCTTCCAGCCCTGGTGATGGCACCGGTGGCAGGGTGGCTGGTCGACCATCTGGGCCGGCGGTTGGTCAGCGTCGGATCGGACGTCCTGTCGGCGCTGTCAGTGGCCGCCATCCCCATCGTGGCGTCGATCACGGACCTGACCTTCACGTGGATCGTGGTCCTCGCGGTGATAGGGGCGACGTTCGATCCGGCGGGCTACACCGCACGCCGGTCGCTGCTGCCCGACGTGTCCGCCGCAAGTGGCATGCCCATCGAGCGGTTGAACGGCATCCACGAGGGCGTCTTCGCAGTTGGGTGGACAGTCGGGCCCTTGCTCGGCACGGTGCTGATCGCGACCGGTGGCCCCGAGACGGTGTTCTGGGCGCCCTTCGCACTCTTCCTGGCCGCGGCTGGGTGCGTCGCGGCCATGCGCGTGGCGGACGCGGGCCAGCAGGCTCGGGCTGAGCGGATCGCCGCGGGCACAGAGGTGACCGGCTGGGCCGGAATTGTGCTCGGCTTCAGCGCCTTGTGGCGGGACCGTCTCCTGCGCACGCTCACGATCGCCGTCCTCATGCTGTCTGCCATCTACCTGCCCATCGAGGCGGTGGTGCTCCCGACGTTCTACGAGGCACTCGGAGATCCCGCATCACTCGGCATCGTTATTGCAGCCTTGTCCGGCGGTTCTGCCATCGGTGCGTTCAGTTACGGCTGGCTCACCGTCCGCATGTCGCGCAAGGCTCTCACCCGCGTGGTTCTCATCGGCACGGCAGCGAGCATCATCCCGATGGCGCTGCTGCCCGCGCTCCCCCTCATGGTGGTCGCCGCGTTCTTCCTCGGCCTGTGCTGGGGGCCGTTCAACCCACTGATGAGCACGCTCGTGCAGCGTCGAGTTCCCGCCGACGAACAGGGCCGCGTGTATGGCGTGCAGCTCTCCGTCTTCTATGCGGCGCCCCCGCTGGCGATGCTCGCGGTCGGCTTCTCCGTGGAGCGCTTCGGCGTCTCCGCCACGTACCTCGGCCTCGCCGGGATCCTCGCTGCGACCGCCCTCCTTGTCCTGTTGGCACCGGGACTCAAGGAGATCGACGACTGACGAGCCCTCGTCCCGGTACTCCACCAGCAAGACCCCGCACCAGTTGGCCATCCACATATACTTCGAAACATCGTAGATATTGCGCTGTCGCGTTTTGACGACGTATGGGCAGCGGTTGGGCATCCGCACTACGTATTCCCGACGAACTACGACGAGCGACTTCGTATAACCGATGGCGAGGCGGCAGAAGTTGGGTGATCTCCCAGGCGTAGGCGAAATCACGATATGCCAAATTGATGACAACTACCCGCGACAGTTGATCCCCAGCCCCTACGACAACTGGGGTGAGATGGCAGCAGCAAACCAAATGCTTATCGACAGGTGGTGCGTCAAACTTGCCGCCCATGGCAAGCCCGCAATCGATGTTGGCTACCTATCGGCGCACGCGGTCTGGTACGGGCCCACGGTCGCATCAAAGGCCATGAACATCGGGATCAGCATCATTGCTGAGTATCGAGGCCAAGGTATTGGCACTATGAGCCAAAGACTTCTCGCTGAGCATTTACATGAGCAAGGCTACTTACGTGTTGAAGCATCGACCGATGTTGAAAATAAGTCAGAGCAGCACGCCCTTGCCGGTGCCGGCTTCCAATTTGAGGGCATCGCCCGCCTAGCGCAGGGCCGAGCAGATGGCATTCACGACCTCCAGGTGTGGTCACATATCGCTAACCCTTAGTTGATTGGCTGAAAACCTTACGAGAAGGTAGTTCCCAAGCGGTCGCTGACTGGCGGCCTAGACTTAAGCCATGAGCGTGCGGGTGTACACCGGGCGCCACTCTGATCGTGGCGGAGTCCCATCCGGCTGGCTGCCTTATGTGCCCTGGGTACTCGCCGGGCTCACAATCACTGGCCAGATCATCTGGGTGCTAGTAGGTGATGAACCACGCCAAGTTCTCACGATCTTGACAGTCGTAACTTTTTTTCTGGCAAGCGCAACGCA
>JBIIOU010000062.1:0-10604 GCA_044336815.1 Candidatus Nanopelagicales bacterium
CAGCCACGAAACCGACCTCAGCAAAACTGTGCGGGTCCAGGAAATAATCCACGCTTATCGGGTGCGCGGCCACCTCATGGCCGATACCGACCCCCTCGAATACCAGCAGCGCACCCACCCCGACCTCGATGTGCTTTCATACAATTTAACCCTTTGGGATTTAGACCGTGAATTTGCCACGGGCGGTTTCGGTGGCAGGCCGTTGATGAAACTCCGCGAAATTCTCGGCGTGCTGCGAGACTCGTACACCCGCACCGTTGGCATCGAATATATGCATATTCAAGATCCCGGGCAACGCCAGTGGATTCAAGATCGTGTCGAAGTACCGCACGCAAAGCCCGATCGCGACGAACAGCTGCGAATACTCCACAAACTTAATGAGGCCGAAGCTCTAGAGTCTTTCTTGCAAACCAAATACGTGGGGCAAAAGCGCTTCTCGCTGGAAGGGGCTGAATCCCTAATCCCGCTCCTAGATGCAGTTCTTGATCAAGCCGCAAATGAGAACATCATCGAAGTCGCTATCGGAATGCCACACCGAGGGCGGCTAAATGTTCTAACGAATATTGCCGGCAAGTCTTACGCGCAAATCTTCCGTGAATTCGAGGGCCAGTATGGCGAGGAGTCGGTTCAAGGATCAGGTGATGTTAAATACCACTTGGGCACGACCGGCACCTACACAGCACCAGGTGGTGCGCAAACCTCGGTCTATCTCGCCGCAAACCCCTCACATCTTGAAGCGGTTAACCCGGTTCTCGAAGGAATCGTGCGCGCCAAGCAGGATCTCCTCCCGATCGATCGTGTCTACGACATTTTACCCGTGCTCATGCACGGTGATGCGGCCTTTGCCGGGCAAGGTGTTGTTGCCGAGACCTTGCATCTTTCACAGTTACAGGGTTATCGCACCGGCGGAACCGTGCATATCGTCGTCAATAACCAAGTTGGATTCACCACCAGCCCGAGATACAGCAGATCCTCGGTCTATGCCACTGACGTTGCCCGCATGGTGCAGGCTCCGATCTTCCACGTGAATGGCGATGATCCCGAGGCCGTGGTGCGCGTTGCTCAATTGGCTTTCGAGTTCCGGCAAGCGTTCCACAAAGACGTTGTTGTTGACCTCGTGTGCTACCGCCGCCGCGGCCACAATGAAGCTGACGACCCCTCGCTCACACAACCCCTGATGTACGCCATCATCGACAACAAGCGATCAGTTCGCAAGCACTACACCGAAGGCCTTGTCGGGCGCGGAGACATCACTGTTGATGAAGCCGAGAGTGCCTTGAAGCACTTCCAGGAGCACCTCGAAAAGATCTTCCAAGAAACCCACAGCTCGGATGCAACTGCTTTTGGAACCCAAGACCAAGACATCATCAGCGGTGGTCAGCGTGAACTTGAGCTCCAAGGGCCAGCCGCAGAAGTACTATCAGGTATCACCAGCGCGCAAATCGAAACGGTAATCGCATCACAGTTGGCCATGCCAGCAGACTTCACTATTCACCCAAGGCTTGCACCGCAACTCCAGCGCAGAGCGCAGATGGTCGCCGACGATGCCATCGACTGGGGTATGGCCGAGGCACTTGCCGTGGGGTCACTGTTGATGGAGGGCCGTACCGTGCGATTGGCGGGCCAGGACTCCAGGCGCGGTACTTTCGGACATCGGCATATGGTCATCGTCGACAAAGAGACCGGTTGGCAATATAAGCCGCTCAAGCAGTGCTACCGCGATGGCGCAAAGTTATATGTCTACGACTCTCTACTAAGTGAGTTTGCCGCATTGGGCTTTGAATACGGCTACTCAGTTGCCCGCCCTGATGCACTAGTAATCTGGGAGGCCCAGTTCGGAGACTTTGCCGATGGGGCTCAGACAATTATCGATGAATTCATCTCCTCGGGTGAGCAAAAATGGGGCCAGCGTTCAGCCGTGACTCTGTTATTGCCTCATGGGCAAGAAGGCCAGGGCCCAGACCACTCCTCGGCCCGAGTTGAGCGTTATCTGCAGTTATGTGCGCAAGACAACATGACCGTTGCGATGCCTTCAACTCCCGCCTCATACTTCCACCTACTTCGCTGGCAGGTGCTGAGCAAATTAACGCGGCCCCTTGTGATTTTTACACCGAAATCATTACTTCGCGCAAAGTTTGCGGTCTCAACTAAATCTGAATTTGAAACCGGGCACTTCCAGCCGGCGCTGCCTGATACCACAGTTGATCCAGCTGGAGTCAAAACTGTGTTGCTCTGCAGTGGAAAGGTCTACTACGATTTAATTGCGCACCGTGAGGCTACCGGTCGCACCGATGTCGCGGTGATCCGCCTCGAGCGCCTTTACCCACTGCCTTATCGCACCTTGCCTCCAGAGCTTGACAAGATGCCAAGTGCGCAGATCCGGTGGGTACAAGAAGAGCCGGCAAACCAGGGTGCTTGGAGTTTCATCGCCCTGAACCTGCCAGAGATAATTAACCGGCCGGTAACAGTAATTAGTCGCGATAGCTCATCCTCACCAGCCGTTGGATCACATCACCGGTATGAAGTCGAGCAGGCAGCAATTGTCGAGCGCGCATTCGATACGGCAAATTAGCGGGAGCGTGCATGTATTTCACTGATCGCGGTATAGAAGAACTACTAAACAGACGCGGTGAAGAATCGATGGCGATCGAAGTGCTAGCCGAGCGCCTCCGCGAATTTGTTGATCTAAATCCGGAGTTCGAAACCCCTATCGAAAGATTCGCGACGTGGCTGGCACGTCTGGATAATGAAGATGAGGATGACTAAGTAACTTATCCGGCTTAAACGCTGCCGGCCAAGCTAATCGGGCAAGCAGAGAAAGTCAACGAGAGCGATACGACGACACCGGTAGCCGAGTGGCTCGAGTAGAGCCCGAGCGTGGACTTGGTCTTCCATGATGATTACTGGACGGTCTCTCCGCACCGTTTCAAGTGCACCTTCTAGGGCTTCCATCTCATGTTTTTCGACATCAATCTTCATAAACCCAACCGGCGCCGAGAAATTCATGTCGTCAATACGAACACAGTCAATGACCTCACCCGTGCCGTCAATGGCCATTTCGGTAGCCCCAACATTCTTGGTCGGGACTTTCATCCGTGCGGTGCCAGGGGCGTTATCGGCCGCCAAATTATGCGCGGTTACATTGGCGAATTCAGCTATATTGCGCGAGAGGATTTCAAATACCCGAAGTTGGGGTTCTAGCGCATGTACTTCAAGTGATTGCCGGGCAAGGGTGAGCGTATGGGTGCCAATATTGGCACCGATATCCAAACTCACCTTTTTGCGATCGCAATAGCGGATGAGATAAGGCGTCAGCCATGACTCCCACGGCTGACCAGACAATAGGACCCGAGTGATGCACTCGTCATTCGGATCTACCTCAAGGGCCAACTTCGTGCCGGCTTTAGGCTTGCGCCAGTACGAGGAAATAACCGCCGCCTGCTGCTGGGTTTCGTTTTTGACAAGATCGATCGCCCCTACGACCCCCAGGGCATCGAACTTTTTCAACCCAACTCCGATCGCGTAATGGCAACTTACCGACTCACAAACTGTGGGCGAACAGGTGCAAGACTACCCCACTGTTAGCACGAGTTTACCGTGCACATCACCGGCGGCCATCGCAGCAAAAGCCTCGGCCCCCTGCTCAATCGGCAACTCGCGATCGATAACTGGGCGAACCCCGGTGCGCACCAATAAGTCAACCAGCTCGCGAAGTTCAGCGGCCGTACCCATGGTAGACCCGACAATGTTGAGCTGCAAAAAGAAAACGCGATTTAGATCAGCTGGCGGATTTGCACCAGAAGTCGCTCCAGAGATCACGATTGTGCCCCCCGGACGCAGCGACTTTAGTGAGTGATCCCAAGTAGCCTCACCAACGGTTTCCATGACCGCATCCACCTTGCTAGGCAGGCGCTCGCCAGTTTCGAATGCTGCGTCAGCCCCAAGACTTAAGGCCCAGTCGCGCTTGTCGGCGGTACGCGAGGTTACCCACACTTTTCGATCCAAAGCTTTGCCGAGCACGATCAGCGCGGTTGCCACTCCCCCAGCGGCGCCCTGCACCATAATTGTGTCGCCTGGGCTCGTCGCGGACTTGGTGGCAATCATGCGATACGCCGTGAGATACGCCGTTGGTAAACAGGCAGCTTCCGCCCAGGTCAACTCTGCTGGCTTGTCGATCAAATTACCTGCTGGCACATAGACCTGCTGCGCCATTGTGCCCGGGTAGACCTCACTCAGAAGCGAACGCTTGGTATCGAGGGTTTCATCGCCACCTGCACTACTGCCGATAACCGCATGAATTATTACCTCACGGTTACCATCGACCACCCCAGCGGCATCAGAGCCCAAGATCATCGGGACCCGATCTGCCGGCAGCGCCTGGCCCTTTAAGGACCAGATGTCGTGGTGATTAAGGCTCGCCGCCTTTACCGCTACCGGGACCCACCCTTCAGGAGCGCTAGGCAACTCGATCTCGCCGACTCGAAGGCAAGAAAGCGGGTCTTCGCGGCTCACGGCGCCTGCATAGATGGCGAACATGCGCTCAGCGTAGTGCCGTTGATACGGTTCGCCACATGCGGTCATTAGCGAGCGATAACTACGCCGGAGTCCACCCTTCCGTTCTTGCGGCCATGATCGCCGCCAATGCAGACCATGCGCCGGCATACGGCAGTGATGCAACAACCGATCAAGCCGTTGATGCATTCCGTCGTGAACTTGGCGATCAAGTTGATGTGTTCATGACGTTCAATGGCACCGGGGCAAACGTTGTTGGACTTCAATCGCTCATGCACACCTGGGAGGCCGTGATTTGCTCGAGTACGGCGCACATAAACGTCGATGAAGGCGGTGCGCCAGAGAAATTACTCGGCTCCAAGATCATCGACCTGCAAACCCCTGACGGAAAGCTCACCCCAGATCTCATCAACTCGGTTGAATGGCGCCTCGGTGATGTGCACCAATCGCAACCGAAGGTCGTGCTAATCACCCAATCAACCGAATACGGCACTTGCTACTCACCAGAAGAAATCCGAGCGATTGCCGATACCGCCCACGCACGTGGCTTGGCCCTTTATCTGGACGGAGCTCGAATCGCTAACGCGGCGGCCAGTTTTAATGTGTCTTTGCGAGCAATGACAACCGATGCTGGTGTCGACGTCATGTCCTTCGGAGGTACCAAGAACGGAGCAATGGCGGCCGAAGCGGTGATTGTTTTGAACCCTGAACTCAATATCAGCGGCGATCTAGGTTTCATCCGCAAGCAATATATGCAGCTCTCCAGCAAAATGCGTTTTACCTCTGCCCAATTCATCGCACTTCTTACCGATGAACTCTGGCTGGAAAACGCCAAGCACGCCAACTCGATGGCACAGCGCCTTGCCGACGGCGTCAAGGAAATCCAGGGTGTAACCATCACCCAGCCCACCCAAGCAAACGCGGTATTCGCCAAGTTGCCCCCCACGGCCATCCCACGCCTACAGGCACATACCCCGTTTTATGTCTGGAATGAGGCGCAAAGTGAAGTCCGCTGGGTCTGCTCATGGGACACCACCGAGAAGGATCTCGATGAGTTCACTGACGCACTTAAGGCTGAGCTCAATTAGAGGCGAGCGACCCCGTCTGCGCGTGCTGCAGCTGCCACCGCTGCAGCAACTTCAAGGCCCACTCTGGGGTCAAAGACGCTTGGGATAATCATTAGTGGTGATAGATCCTCGCCCACGACATCCGCAATGGCATTAGCGGCGGCTAGCCGCATCGCCGGAGTGATACACGAGGCGCGCACATCCAAGGCCCCTCGGAAAATTCCAGGGAATGCCAGCACATTGTTAATTTGATTTGGGAAATCACTACGTCCGGTGGCAACCACCACCGCATGTTGCCCCGCCAGATCGGGGTGGATTTCGGGATCCGGATTGGCCAGCGCAAAAATAATTGCATCAGGTGCCAACGTGGCTACGATTTCGGCTGGCACCTTCCCCGATGAAAGTCCGATGAAGACGTCTGCGCCTCGAATGGCCTCCGCGATTGGCCCTTCAATACCAGCGCGATTGGTGCGGGCTGCCAGATCGGCTTTGACCGGTGTTAGGTCGCTTCGGGTGGTTGAAACCATGCCCTTTGAATCCGCCACCGCGATATCACCGATACCGGCGTCAAGGAGCATGTTGGTGACTGCGACACCGGCGGCACCGGCACCTGACACGACCGCACGCAAATCGGCAATGGTACGGCCGGTAACTTTTGCTGCATTTAGCAGCGCGGCTAATACCACGATGGCGGTGCCATGTTGATCATCATGGAAGATTGGAATATCCAGGAGTTCCTGCAGGCGCTGTTCGATTTCAAAGCAGCGGGGAGCCGAAATGTCCTCGAGATTAACGCCACCAAAAGCCGGGGCTATGCGCACGACAGTCTCGATAATTTCTTCAACATCTTTAGTATCGAGGCAGATCGGTACAGCGTTCACGCCGCCGAAATCCTTGAACAGCAGCGCCTTACCCTCCATGACTGGCAAGGCGCCAATCGGGCCGATGTCGCCTAGACCGAGAACCGCGGTGCCATCGGTAACGACGAGGACGGTATTGCCCTTCCAGGTGTAGCGATATGCCAATTCTGGGTCTTCAGCAAGTGCTTGTGAGACTAAAGCCACCCCTGGGGTGTAGGCCAAAGAAAGACCTTCGCGATCGCGCACTTCGACACTTGGACATACTTCAATTTTTCCGCCTTCATGTAAGGCAAAGACGGGATTACTGGGGTCTGGCGTATTCACGGATGAATCCTTTGTGAGCAGGGGAATTATTCAGAAAGCAATTTTCGAATGAAAGAGGGGCGGCCAAGGGTGGTTACCGCTTAGATACGTGCTGGAATTTCGGTGATCCCAATTGTGTCACATGCGCCGGTGAAGTGGGAAATAGCGAAATGTGACGCGCCCCACGATTGCGGAGGCGGCAACCGGGCCAAATGACCGGCTATCCTCTGATCCCTCTGGGTTGTCGCCTTCCACCCACCAATGACCAGTGTCCACTCGGTTCACCAACCGCTTAACGATAAGTAGATCCGGGCGCAGCGGATGCTGCAATAAGGCGGCATCGCCCGGGCGCAGCCGCTTGGTACGCCAAACCACCCAGTGATCACCGGTTTGCATGGCGGGCTCCATCGACGGCCCGATGATCTGCACGGTGGTGAACACCGCCCCATACTGCACGGTGGTGAACACCGCCCCATCCTGCCCCCTGCCGTACTTTTGGCACGGCAGTAGGCTCAGGGGAATCAACTTCTGGAAAGGGAAACTATGTTTAATCTCACCCACGCCCGACGCTTCTTTGCTCCGCGAAACATGGCCTACGCACATTGCGACCTGCCGTGCGGCATCTACGACCCAGCCCAAGCTCGTCTTGAAGCCGAATCAGTCAAAGCCTGCATGACCAAGTACCACGCCTCCGATGATGCTGATTTCAAGGCTCGCGCGATCACGATCAAAGAAGATCGCTCGAATCTGGTCAAGGAGCACCTCTGGGTCCTTTGGACCGACTACTTCAAGGCACCGCACTTCGAGAAGTACCCGCAGCTCAATGAGCTCTTCAACCAAGCCACAAAATTAGCCGGCGCCGGTGGCACCAAGGGCACCGTCGACGTTGCGGTCGCCGATGAGCTACTTGGTAAAATCGATGAAATCGCAGCGATCTTCTGGGAGACCAAGGCCGCTTGATAGATGCCTAACGGCTTGATTCGTCCGGTTCGCCCAGACGATATTGACGAAGTACTCGAGATGGTCCGCGAGCTTGCCGAATATGAGCAAGCCGCGGACCAACTCATTGCCACCGCCCAGATGTACCAGCGAATCTTCTTCGGCGCGAACCCAGCGGTCTTTGCCTTAGTTATCGAACACCCCGGCCCTGGGCATCAACTTGTCGGATTTGCCATTTACTTCCGAAATTTCTCAACCTGGCTCGGAAAGTACGGTCTTTACCTCGAGGATCTCTACGTGCGGCCCCAATACCGCGGCCACGGTTATGGCAAATCACTGCTCGCCCACCTCGCCAAAGAATGCCTGGACAATGACTATGGGCGCCTGGAGTGGTGGGTGCTGGACTGGAATGCTCCAGCCCTCGGCTTCTACCGAAGCCTCGGCGCTGAGCCAATGACAGATTGGACGGTGCACCGAATCACGGGCACTGACCTCGTAAATCTGGCAGGCTACGAGGGTGAACCCTAAAAATGTAGATCCGGTAAGGCCACCAAGCGATGTCACGCTGAGTTTCAGCGCTACCTCCGCAAATGTGGCTTTGGCCAGAACCATGGGCGTAGCTATGGCTGCCCGAGCGCACCTGACGATTGACCAAGTTGAAGATGTTCGACTTGCCATAGACGAAGCGGTATCGCAACTAGTCAGTGACTGCGATGAACTCACCAAGGTGCATTGTGATTTCACCGAAACTTCCGGCTCGCTACTTATCCGGGTAGCAGCAAATACTCGATCGGGCCAGCCTCCAGCCACTGACACATTTAGTTGGCTCGTTCTCGCCGCTTTAGTCGATGCAGTTACAGCAGGCACCGAGCATGGTCTCGTACACCTCGAGCTTCGAATCAAGCGCCCTGCGTCGATAACGGTATAGCCGATCTCCATGCATGAAAATCCGGAAGCACCTGTTTCGACTGGTCGATGGAGCTTGGCCAAGCGCGACCATGCACGTGAATTATTTATAGAGCTGGCTGAGGTATCCGCCACTGAACAAGCACACAAATCCATCCGTGACGAACTTGTAGAGATGCACATGCCACTCGTCGAACACCTCGCTCGCCGATATCGCGATCGCGGTGAATCCCAGGAAGACCTTGTGCAAGTTGGCATGGTTGGGTTGATCAAAGCTGTCGACCGGTTTGAGGTAGCACGCGGGCTAGAGTTCAGCACTTTCGCAACTCCAACGATTCTCGGCGAAATCAAGCGACATTTTCGCGATCATGCCTGGGCGGTGCATATCCCCCGCCGACTTCAGGAACGAAATGTTGAAATCAACAAGGCGATTGACTCCCTCACCCGCGAACTCAATCGACCACCAACCATTGCTGAGCTCGCTAAGCGCAGCGGACTCACCGATGCCGAGGTGTTGGAGGCCATGGACGCCGGCCGTGCCTACACCGCAACTTCGATTGACGCTGCTTCAGAGGCGCATGCCGGCGGAGACAGTCCGTACGATCGTATTGGCGGTGAGGATCTAGCCCTCGAGGCATTCGAATTACGCGAGTCCTTCCGCCCGCTGCTTGCCGCTTTACCAGAACGCGAACGCCAAATAATCATGCTCCGGTTCTTCATGAATCAACCACAAAGCCAAATTGCCGAACAACTCGGCATATCGCAGATGCATGTATCGCGTTTACTGGCTACTTCGCTCGCCCGAATCCGCGAAGGCATGAGCGATACCTAGTCAGGTTGTGAATTTCTTACGCGAATTGCGCGACCAACTTGTGGTGTCAAAGCCAGCACCCCGCCCACTAATGCACACATCAACACTACCGCCCCCACCGCGCGTCCAGGCCCTGCTGAATCTTGGGCAAGCGGGAACCCCACAAGTAGAGCAATCAACTGGGCCAGCAAAAATGGCGCTCTGCTCCAGCGCTGCCCCTGCATCCAGCCCCGGGCAATTAGTAGCAGGCCAATACCGAAAACCATAAAAATCATGATCTGGATGAACAGGGCTGGGCCATTGGAGACTTCGGCCGGCCCGGTCGTGCCAAAGCGCATCGCCTGTACTACGTCATAGCAAGCGTACCCAATAAGCGCTAAGCCTTCCGCCCCGGAAATCGCGGCGAGGGCCATCAGTCCGCGCCTTGGCGTAGCAATATTCATAAGTCCGAGCCTACGGCGCTGGCTTGTTGGTGCCGCCGGGTGGCGCGATTAGAGTGACCATGTGCGCGGGCTATTAGTGGTGAACCCAAAGGCAACCACGACGTCACCTCGAGTAACCGATGTGCTGATACATGCCCTCGCCGATGAACTTGATTTAGATGTAACTGTCACCAACTACCGCGGCCATGGTTACACCTTAGGCGCGCAAGCCCGCACTCAAGAGCTCGATGTCGTTCTCACACTTGGCGGTGATGGGGTAATCAACGAAGTAGTAAACGGTATGTTGATTGACGGGCCGGGGCCAAAAGTGCCAATGCTGGCCACCGTGCCGGGTGGTAGCGGCAATGTGTTCGCTCGATCGCTGGGCCTTCCGAATGATCCGGTTGAAGCCACCGGGCAGTTGCTTGATGCGCTTCGAGAAAGACGATTTCGAACGATTGGGCTCGGCACGGTAGCCGGGCTCACCAATACCGAAACGGTTATTCGGCAACCGATACGTTGGTTCACCGCAAATGCTGGGCTTGGTTTGGATGCAGAGATTATTTCGGCTATGGAAAGCCAACGCCGCACAGGCGAGACTGCGAGCCCAACCCGTTACCTGCGCACCGCCCTGAATTCATTTTTCTTGCGCACCGATAGAAAGCACCCAGCTCTGAGTCTTCACCGCTCCGGTGCCAACCCGGTTACCGGTGTCTTCATGGCGGTAGTTCAAAACACTTCACCGTGGACTTATTTCGGTGCCTGGCCCATTGACCCGTGCCCC
>JBIIOU010000063.1:0-10474 GCA_044336815.1 Candidatus Nanopelagicales bacterium
GGTCAGCGCGAGCACTGCGGGCGGCGTCAAGGTTTCCACTAGCGCAAGCCGCGAGCAGTCGGTGCAGGGGCTCAATTGACCGACCCCTGGCAGCCCAGGTGAGGAAAGCCCGCGATATCTCATGCGTAGGCGCATCAGCCGCGATCGCTAGCCGCGACTCTTCTTCGCTTAAGCCCAGCAGCGCGTCAGCAAATAGCAGGCCGGCGGCAACATCATCCCCCGCCGGGGTCAGTCCCGAACCACGTCCGAAAATCCCCCGGCACGCCTCCGATAGCCCGCCACTGGCGAAGGCAAAATTAAGTGAACCCTGGAGCGAGCCGGTGGCACCCGATCCTAGATCGAGCACCGGCTCGTGCATCAGAACTACTCCGAGCAGCTCGGCAATTGGTACGCCGATCGGAAGCGGTTCAGGCTCCCAGCAAGCACTTGGCAGATCCACCAGCTTGCCCTCGATAAATAGGCGGCCGGCCGTAACCTCCACCCGATCACCGAGCCGCACAAGTGGTGGGTCCGCGACCCGGGCGTGGAGCGGACCGCTGCACTCGGAAATAGAAAGCAAAGCGAATACATGGCCCCCCACATCCACGTAGCTGGCACGTGAGAAGGCCGCGATTACCTCGCCCTGCGCGTCATGAGCGAGTGCCTCCTTGACCGCGCGTCCGATATTGGGCGGTTGTCTCACCTGGCGGTGCCGCCTTCAGTAAGGGCGAACAGGCCGGCGCGGAAACCCTCTATCGGTGCCGTGGCAACCCCAGCGCCAATTTGCCCACCACCGGATGAGCGGTGGAGGATTCCGGTCGTCACCTTTGGCCTGATGCCAGTCTCGACGACCTTGCGGACGTCGACCGCAAGAGGGGTACCGCGAAACCCTTGCACGGGGATCTTGAATCGGGTGCTATCCGAGAGGCAGATCCGAGTCATCTCGTCAGTAGCTCGTGCCGCGTCAGTCATCGACCCACCGAGAAAAGCCGCCACAGCCGGTGACCCGGCCGCGGCCGCTCCACCAAGTCCCGCTAGTTCAAGCACCGCACTGTCACCAATGTCGAGGGCAGCATCACGATCAGAGAATCCCGCGTAATAAAGGGCGTCTGCCACCGGAGGCGCATCGGTGATGTGCCACTTCGATGAGGCCCCGATCTTTACACCGAAAGTAGTTCCATTGCGCGCCATCGAGGTGACCACCGTCGAACCTGGTACCTGCTGGGCCGAGAGGGTAAGTGACTTGGCGGCAGCCATCGCAATCGTCAGGTAGAACAGGTGGTTCTTCGATAGGTAATCTGCAAATTCCAAAGAGCCAGCGTCATTGCCGAGTGCTGCGATAAACGGCAGCATCTCCCGAACGAGGAGGTTAGTGGTTGCTTGGGTTCGCATGTGGACGTCATCACCCATCTGCACGCCCTGAGCAGCCATCGACATGATGTCGAGTGGGCCTTTCGACTCCGCGAGGGCAATGAGAATCTTTGTTAGACGAGGCTTGGCAATATCCCGCAAGAAGATCAGGCGGCCCACCGCGGCCGGGGTCTCCCGGCCAAACCAAGGCACTTCCCCTGGGCCCTGATTAACCGGTGAAAACCCACGCGTACCCGCCTCGCGATTATCAGCGACCCAAACTGGAGTCGTTGGGCCAAGGGCGGTCGCCATCGGCACCACCGTGTCGTGGTCGTTCGCAGCCCCGAGGAGAACTTTCTCTGCTGACAGTAGGGACTCAGCCTCATCGACGCCTTTAGCCCACCCCTCAGCAACGACGGCAGCACGCATCGAACGTCTCAGTGGATCGCAAACCGACCGGTACTCAATCGGTGGCCCCGCATGCAGGAGCATCCGTTCGCCAAGGCGCGGGATTACCTCACCAGCAAGGGCAACCTCGGTGAGGACGGGCGCCGCTTTATCTAGCCTGGCAACGACCTCCGCGTTCGCGATGTCATATGCCACCGATTCGATTCCGTAAGAGCGGGTGAGTGCAGCTAAAACCTCAGGTTCACTCCCCGCAGGCACACGCCAGTCAACGTGGGTAACAGTTGCGCCCTGATCGCGTACAGCTTCGGCGAACAGCGGAAGTCCTAGGTTGATGATGTTCGCGTCGGTCGGGAGTTGACGCTCGGCTACGGACATTTCTTTACTCCTTCTTCAGACAGTAGTTGCTGCACGTGCTCGTTCGATAACTGAGGACTCGCGCTCGTCGATGCGTGCTAGTTCAATCAGCGCTTTATCGCGGAGCGCGCCCGCGATAGTTCGTCGGCCGGCGGACATCGACATGATCGATGCATAGGCACTTCCACCGAGCGAGTCGCGGCTCTCGACAAGCGCTGAGGGATCAAGGATTGCAGCCAGATCCGAATCGCTGATAGAGGTCGGGTCGATTCCGATGTCCGTCAGCGATGCGGCGAGCATCTCGGCAACATCGACACCGTCTCCCGTGCGTTCGATTGCGTGCGCTACCACTCGGTGGGCGCTCTGGTAGTCAAGCCCACATCTCTTCATCACGATCGTTGCAAGATCGGCCGCCTCAGTACGACCCCCTTCGAGGGCGCTGGCCATCGTGGTCGGATTCACTGAAAGCCCAGCGATGACGCTGCCAAGCAGTCGCGTGACGCGACCGGCAAGATCCAGTGCCCGAGGAATTTCGCCGTATGCGTAGATGAAAGTGTCACTGCGCGCCGACGGCGCCTTTGCCAGGGCTAGTTGACCGGTGAGCCGGCCGATCATGATGCCTGCCGAGCCGCGCACAACCGTGAGCGCATAAGGGTTTCGCTTCTGCGGCATGAGCACACTCGACCGCACCGAGCGCTCGTCCAAGGACACGAAGTTGAACTCACGACTGGCGAAGATCTCGAGGTCCTCTGCGAGGCGATCCTCTGCAAGAACGAGCGAGGTGGCATGAAAGAGCACGTGCGAAAACGGATCTGTCTGCCACATTGCATCGCGGATGTGTTCGGCCGCAGCAATGAAGCCCAAAGCTGCGGCCGCACCCTCCCGGTCCTTGATCAACGGGGATCCGTTCGCCGCCCCCGATCCGGCCGGGCTCTGATTGACGTTTGCGTACTCCGTCATGAGCCGCTGGGCATCGCGCAGCACCGGGTCAGCAAATGACAGCAGGTAGTGGCCAAAAGTCGACGCCTGCGCGGGCTGCAGGTAGGTGTAGTCAGGCATGAGGGTTCGCGCCTGCTCCTCACTCCGGTCGCACATGGTGGCAGCGAGTTCACACGCAGCTACCACGAGATCGAGCACCTGCCGGCGCACCACAATCCGAAATGCGGTGCGAACAGCCTCGCGCCGAGTTCGCCCCGCGCGAAGGTATCCCGCCACATCCCCGATTTTTTCGGCGAGGTACGCCTCTCGCGATGTCACCAACTCACCGTTCGAGGGGTCGTAACCAACTTCTTCGTGCGCCGTGCCGTGCAACATGAGCAGTCCGCTAATCAAGGTCACCGCATCTGCGTCGGCGAGTGCCCCGATCGCCCTTAACTCAAGGGCATGCTCGAGGTCTGCGAGATTGAGTGCGTCGTGCAGCACAGGTGCATCCGCGATCTCCCACGAATAACCTGACGCGGCCAAAGCATCAAGTTCTCCAGTCATCGCCACCCATTCGCTCGCCAGAAATCGGCACTAAGTCGTTGGCACTAAGTACCTCGATCGCGGCCGGTAACCCTCCGGTCTGCCAAAGCACCACCGGCTCTAGCGAAGTCGCGCGCAGTTCCATTGCGGCGACGAAAGTCGGTACCCCGTAATGGGGATCCAGGAGTATCCCTTCGGTCTCGAGCAGCAAACGCGACTGCAAACTGTCGCCCTCGTGTGCAACAGAATTGCCTGAGCGGTCAACGAGGGTGAATTCACCGGGAGCTGTAGTTATTTTTGCCATTAATTCTGAGCAAGCGGCCGATAGCTCCATGATCTGAGTCGCTATCTCAACTGCCGGACGACTTACAGATACCCCGACCACGCGCCAGTTGAGCCCCATTGCCGCACTTCCAGCCATGAAACCAGCAAGCGATGCCCCGGACCCGACCGGAAGAACGATCGTTGCTCGATTCGGATCAATCGCAAGGTCAACCAGTTGTGACCGAACTTCGAACGCGGCGTCAGCGAAGCCCAAGGCCCCGATAGCGGTCGCACCGCCACGCGGAACTGGATATGGACGCCTCCCTTGCGATACGAGTTCGGCGGACCTCTCTTTGATCGCATTGTCGATGACACTGCGATCGCAATCAACCGAATGAATCGACGCGCCACATGCCCGAGCAAGCTGAACCGGCACCTGTGAAGCAGGGCCGCTTGCAAGTAATACTTCGCAGTCCAGGCCCGCAACGAAGGCCGCATGGGCGCACGCTCCCACGAAGTTAGAGGTAGGCGCGCCACCGGTAACTACTACATCGCACCCCCGAGCGAGTGCATCAGCGATGAGGAATTCAAGCGGCCGCGCTTTGTTGCCCGCGAGGCCAAAACCAGTCAGGTCATCCCGCTTAAGGAGGAGTGACCCATCGCCCCGAAGTCGCACAGTTTGGTGGAGCGGGGTCGGTCGGACGCCAAGCCGGATGCGCGGATGACCCTGAGTCGGATTCATAGATTGCGCTTTTCGATTCGGGTGAGGCAAGTGTCGATCAGTGCACCCGTCGTCGCCGGGGCCTCCATCCACCGCCGAACTTCGTCCTGCTCTTCACCGGTAGCCGCAGCTATGACGGCCGCAACCTCTTCTGAACTCTCATCGCCGCGAAGGCCTGCTAGCGCTTCCTGGAGGAGTGCCTGTGCACGATGCTTACCAATATGGGAGGAGAGCGCAACAAGTACCGCTTCTGACCCTGAAGTTCCTCTTGCCCGAACGTTGACCAACATGTTGGCTTCTTTCACTTCGAGGCCTTCGACGAGGGTTGCCGCAAGTGCGGCCGAGGTACCCGTAGTAAGCGCGACTTCGGGAAGCATCACCCATTCGGCTTTCCAGCCCCTGCCGTCACGCTCATGGCTTGCTACCATCCCCTCAACTAGGACTCCGGACGCGGCGCGGGCGATTCGGGCAAGAGTGTCAAGGTGCTCGCTGAATTCAGGATTCCGCTTGTGCGGCATCGTGATACTCCCGACAACATCCGCATTGCGCGGCTCGCCCAGTTCGCCGATCTCAGGGCGCTGGAGTTCGTAGATCTCATTACCAATACGCGCCAGCGTTGATGCCACCATGGCCATCACGCTTCCGAACTCGGCAACACGATCCCGGGTCGAGGTCCAAGACATGCCCGGGTCTGCAAGGCCGACTAATTCACAGAAGCGAGCCCTGACACTGACGCCATTTTCCCCGAAAAATGCGAGGCCGCCGGTGGAGCCAGCAAGCTGACCGGCTGACCAACGCCTGCCCGCCTCATCCACTCGTTCGATACTTCTAGCCACCTCATCGGCCCATGTCGCAGCTTTGAAGCCAAACGTAATTGGGGTTCCGGGCTGACCGTGCGTACGGCCGGGCATTGGTGTGTTGCGGTGAATGCGCGCCAGATCGATCGCCGCCAGCTCAACCCGGACAAGATCGGCTCGAATGATAGCGGCGGAATCACGCATCGCGATGCCGAACCAAGTGTCAGTGAGATCTTGGACGGTGGCGCCGAAGTATACGAACTCGCGGATCTCTTCTGGCACTAAAGCCTGCAGCCCGTGGATGAGTCCAAGGGTCGAATGGGAAGTCCGAGATGTCTCTTCGGCAATAGCTTCCAGGTCCAGATCTTCGACCCGGGCAGCAGCCCGCATGGCCTCGCCAACTCCAGTTGGGATGATGCCGAATTCCTCCTGGGCTTTGGCGAGCGCTACCAAGATATCTAGCCATGACTGGAGGCGGTTGGCCTCTTCGAATATCGAGTCGAGCGCCGGTGTGGTCCAAGAATGGCGGTAGCTGAGCGAGTCCGTCAGACGGGTGCCCATGTCGGCTCCCAATAGTGGGCAAGTGCCTTTAGCCCCTCGTTGACCTGTTGCAGTGAGGCACCCCAGGGGACGACAACCCGACCCCCTTCGACATCAATTGCAGACTCAATGAGGCAGCACTTCACCAGCGAAGGTCCACTTAGGTCATCAGGGCGCTTGCGCGGACAAATCGACACGTTCGGCGGACGGTCGCCGTAGAACCACTCGTGAATCTCAAGTGAGCGATCGCAGCCAAGCAGCGTCCAATCCGCACGAGCTGGCCGCTCATCGAGGTAGTCGACATGAGCGCCCTCGATGTCGACGGCCGACCCCCTACATGGCAAGAGGTAGTTGCTACTCGATTTCTGGTTAGCAAGATCGTCGAAAGTAACCGCATCAAGTTGGGCCACCATCGGAACTAGATCCTCTGCGACATCGAGCAGTCGACACACCTGATCAAATAATTTTGCCGGGAATGGTGGGGTGACCTCGGTGACCCGAACGCACAGGGGTGCCGGATTTATGATGAAGTTGACGTGGGCATAACGGCCTTCAACCACAACCGCCTTT
Organism: Candidatus Nanopelagicales bacterium; assembly: GCA_044336815.1. Taxonomy (GTDB): domain Bacteria; phylum Actinomycetota; class Actinomycetes; order S36-B12; family S36-B12. The sequence goes on from JBIIOU010000063.1 coordinate 6,448, forward strand.
ACCCCCGGCGACTTACTGATTGCCACGCGAGCAAGGTTGGACGGAACTGCGGTATCGATGTCAGGTTCAACCAGATACGCGCACTCGCTTGGCTCGGCAAGAACCTCGACGCTGGTGGCAGCCGAGAAAAGCGGGTTCGGGTCGGCACGCTCTACCGCGAGGATCCAGGTTCCAACCCCGGGCTCACGCGCCACGATAAAACGCGTACGACGATAGACCTCCCGACCGGCGAAGTGCTCGATGATCGACTCATTGGTATGTGGGCCGACGACCGAGGTAACCGCAACTCCGCGATAAGCGCTCGGCACGACATTCGACATCTTTCGCAGGCGTTCGCTCGTAAGGATCATCACGTCGGTTGACCGGCGGAAATCTGCACTGCGAGATCTCTGGTCGCGGTATCCGCGCGCAATCCAAGACGCAAGGTCTGAAGGGGAAGGAGATCATCGGGTGCCACGTTGCCCAAGTTAACGACCGGCCCGTGCGTATTGATGAACCAGGCCTGCTGGTCCTTGCGCGGAGCCTCAAAGATTGTTCGAGCGAGCCCAGCCCCACTAATCGCCGCCTCGATGATGTCTAGCCTCGGCTTGCCCTCAGCATCGTAAACACCAACAGTGCCGCTTTCGCGTCCCTCGGCAACAACGAACCGTGCGCCAGCTTCTAGATCACCGGTGATCTCTTGGTGCCATTCGGCGGGGAGAAGAATTCGGTCCGCACTCTTGTAGCCCGTCTCGGCGAAAACGGTGAAGCGCTCTGCGGCAATCGCGATCAGTTCCTGTTTCTCATCGGTGCCCATAGGCACGATGCCGCGCGAGACCTCAACACCAGCAAACCCAACACTCCATGCCCAGTCGAGGCAGACATCAGCCTTCCCCTGCGCCCAAGCGATCTCCAGCAAAGTCCCGCCCAGGCAGGCGGTTACCTCGTGCTCCCGAAGCAGTTCTAACTTCTTCGCCAAGTTGCGCTCCGCGTAGGCGGTGCCCCAGCCAAACTTCCAGATATCCACAAAGTCAACGTGCGATGCCAGTTGGTCAGCCATGGCCCCCACCGGAATTCCTTTGTCCAGCACATGGGTTATACCCCGGGTACGGGGCCTTAAAGGCAGCTCAGGAAGCCCTAGGAAGTCCGGCATCATGTCTCCTATACTACTAAGAAATTCACTTTACGACACCCTTTCACGGGATCAGCCATACCCGCCGATAGCGACCACCATCGTAAGGTTGAATCGATACAGCAGAATTTCACCATCAGGACACTAATTTCCCGCGGGAACAATGCCGAGATCGGAGTCACGCATGCAGCAAGAAAGGGGCATTGCCGAGCAACTTGATGAACTCGTAGCTGCCGTGGCGACCAACCCCTCCATTGCAGCTAAGCGCTCCATAGGTTTGGTGAGCGAGGCCATCGGTCCATCGGGATTCCTTGAGGGTCCCGGAGACGATGGAGCCGCCGTGAATATGGGCCAAACCACCGCAATTGTCTGCGGTGAGGCGCTCTGGCCACCGTTCGTCAATGCAGATCCGCGTGGTGCTGGCATCGCCGCAATTCTCGCCAATGTCAACGACGTCGCGGCAATGGGAGCAATCCCGGACGCCATCGTCGACACCATCGTGGCAACCGAGTCAGTCGCCCGCGAAGTCCTGGATGGAATGCACTACGCCGCTAACCTCTATCGGGTACCAATTGTCGGGGGCCATTTGACCATCACCGAGGGGCCGCCGTCGGTTTCAGCCTTCGCCCTTGGCCACACCGAAAGTGTCCTATCCACTACCAATGTGGCCGTCGGGCAAGACCTCGTCGTAGCCGCCTGCCTTGAAGGCTCGATGCGAGATGACTTCCCCTTCTTCGCTTCCTTCGCCGAGCGCGGGGCTCGACTTGGCGACGACGTCCGCCTACTCGCCCAGATTGCCGAATCACACTTAGCGGCATCGGCAAAGGACATCAGCATGGCCGGTCTGGTCGGCTCACTGGCGATGCTGCTCGAGTGGGGGTCGTTCGGAGCAGACATCGACCTTGAGGTGCTCCCAACTCCACCCGGGCTATCACTTGCCCGCTGGTGCAACTGCTTCCCCTGCTTCGGATTCCTCCTGACCTGCGATACGGCGACGACCGAGTCCTGTCTCGAGGTGTTTGTTAACGCCGGACTAGCCGCGGCTCGGGTCGGAGTTATCAACTCCACCGGAGTCATCAGGGCCACGGCCGGTTCTCAATCCCGAGTCCTGCTGGATATTGGCGCGAGCACCGTGACCGGGTTGACTCGTCTGACCTAGCCACAGCGCAGTATTGGCCCCGCCCATGGGTGATTCGCCCTAGTTTGTACACATATTCTATCCCTAAGTAAAAAGAAGGTAAAGAAATCACGTCAAAGTGATTGACGTAGGCATGTTTATTCTCTACTTTCGTGAATCACCCGTGTCGGATCGGAAAGATCCGGCCATTCCATTAGAGGAGTACTAGGTGCCCCCAATCACGATGGTGTTTATCATTACCGGTTTGGCAGTTTTCGTCCAAGCCATGTTCTTCCTAGGAGTCGGCGCGAACTCTGCCGAAGGGAAAAAGAGCCCTATCATCCCCGCCGGCTGGATCGCCCTCGTCGCCGGCATCGTGGATCTGATCGTCGGCGTCTATATCACGGCGGCGCGACCGATCGATGCAGATCCTTCGCTACTGCTAGCCGGCCTCATCGCGTTCTACGGCCTGTTCTTCATCGCCCTGGGTCTTACTGAAATCCTCGATCTAGACCTCCGGGTCGCCGGCAACCTCGCTATTCCAACGGCGATCCTGCCGCTGGCATGGCTGAAATTCTTCTCTGGCAGCACCACTTTCACTCTGATCCTCATCTGGTGGGTCATCGCGTTCCTCAGCGTCACCTTGACGACCTACGGCAAGATGAAGCCAAAGGTGCTCGGCATCATCCTGATGATCACCGCCATCTTCACCTTCTTCCTTATCCCGGTCTTCTTGGTACTCGGCATAGCAATTCCATAGCCCTGAGCGTGCGGGTCGAATTCCCCATTCGATTCGACCCGCACGTACCTTTAGTTCATGGGAGTACCGATGGAAGCCAAGCAGCCAACTCCACCGTTCGACCGCCAGACTGCGGTACAGAAGGTGCGCATGGCAGAGGACGCCTGGAATTCTCGTGACCCTGATCGAGTTGTTCAGGTTTACACCGAAGGCACGCTCTGGCGAAACCGGGCTGAGTTCCCTCGCGGGCGAGCAGAGGTCCACGCGTTTCTCACGCGCAAGTGGTCAAAAGAACTCCAATACCGACTCATCAAGGAGTTATGGGCCTTTGATGGCAATCGAATCGCCGTTCGCTTCGCTTACGAGTGGCATAACGACACCAATCAGTGGTTCCGCAGCTATGGGAATGAGAACTGGGAATTCAACGATCTCGGCTACATGCAGCGGCGATTCGCGAGCATCAACGACCTCCCCATCGCGTCCGCAGACCGTACCTTCCATTGGCCCCTTGGCCGGCGCCCGGACGAGCATCCGGGATTGAGTGAATTAGGGCTTTGAGGTAAGTGCCACCGGATGACGCCTGCATCAGGGCGCTGCCCGGTGCAAGGCCAACGCCCGTCCGTGCTCGGCAGCGGCTGGAAGTCCCCCACGGCCTGGGCCGGGCTGGGCATGACCCTTGGTTCCACGCATCACATAGATACGCGCCCTGTGTTCAGTTCAATCCTGTCCGGAGGCTTCAATTCAACTTAAATTCACCCCCCTCCGGGGATAGCATGAGAGACAACGCGGCTGCGTCGCACTGTTAATCCAAAGGAAGTAAATGCCCGCAGATATCGACATCGCCCAAGCAGCAACCATGCAGCGCATCACTGACGTTGCGGCCGGCCTTGGCATACCGGATGAATTTGTCGAACCCTACGGACGCTACAAAGCCAAAATCTCACTCGCCTATCTCGATTCGCTCCCGGCTAATCCAAATGCCAAGTTGATCTTGGTGACCGCGATCAGTCCTACCCCAGCGGGTGAAGGCAAAACGACAACCAGTGTTGGTCTCGGTGAT
>JBIIOU010000250.1:0-2630 GCA_044336815.1 Candidatus Nanopelagicales bacterium
TAGACGAAGAAGGTGCCCGGAAAGTATTCAAGTTGATCGACGTCCTTGAAGATAGCGACGATGTGCAAAATGTGTACGCGAACTTTGATGTTAGCGATGACATCATGGCCTCGGTCGAATAAATGGTTTCGGCGAAAATTGGAGTAGGCACCCAATTACGCGGCTGGGACGCTGCGACATTTCGTACCGCAAGTGCGGACCCAAAACTGCGATCGACCGTAATTGCGCTCGCGGTTTTAGACAGCGCACCGGACTGGAGTCGCTTACACGCGCGCCTTAGTCGGCTAACAATGTTTGTACCGGCTCTTCGTAAGCGCCCACTATATGGAGCAACGGGGTTTTCGGCGCCGCGGTTGGCGATAGATCCAGATTTTGATCTTGATGTGCATGTGCGTAGGTATCGGTTGCCGGTAGATGCTGGCTGGCAGGGGCTACTTGATGATGCCCGTCGTATGAGTTTGACCGATTTTGACCACAATCGCCCACTCTGGGAAGCGGCCCTTATTGAGGGGCTTCCAGGGGAGCAGTCGGCCTTTTTACTGAAACTGCACCATTCAATTGCTGACGGTGCAGCGACCGTGATGATCGCGCTTTCACTGTTTGAACTTGGCGCCGAAACAAATCCTGATGAGCCGGTGCCACCGCCGGCGCCAGATTCAGAGGAGGTTTCGGTCACCGATGTCACGATTGCAAATCTCACCGACAACATTAAATGGGGGGCCGATCTCGCGGTGAGTTCGGTGCGCGGAGCAATGGGTTTGGCACGAGGTAGCTTCACTGATCCCACACAAACATGGTCTCGGGTGTGGGATACCGTTTCGTCAATTGGTCGATTCACGGCCGTAAGTGATGGTCCTATGTCACCGGTAATGGCCGGTCGCGGCACCACCTACCGCTTCGCTGCCTTTAATCTGCCCTTCGCGGCGCTTCGCGGAGCAGCAAAGTCACGTGGCTTAAGTGTTAATGACGCCTTCCTCGCTGCCCTAGCCGGGGGTTTTGATAGCTACCATCGCCGCCATGGGGTAGTGGTTGATGAACTGCGCATCAATGTGCCAATCAGTTTGCGTGGTGATCCTGGCGATCGCACCGGACAAGTGTCCAATGCTGTCAGTATTGCTAGATTCCCGTTCCCCATTGCCGGCCTGACCGTGGGTGAGCGGATGAGCGCAGCCCATGATCTGGTCGCTAATTGGCGTGAAGAGCCAGCTTTGAGATTGGCCGATCCGTTGGCCGAGGTCAGTTGGTTCGTGCCCGTACCGTTGCTGGCTCAGGCCGCCCAAAGCAGTGATGTAACCGCTAGCAATGTGCCCGGCCCGCCGGTCCCGCTATATCTAGCCGGGGCCAAGATGTTGGCGGCCTATCCGCTGGTGGCAACGATTGGGGCCGCGGTTAACGTCACCATGGTCACCTATGACGGGACGGCTTATGTCGGGATTTCAGCCGATGACCGCGCGGTACCAGATCTTGACGATCTTGTCGAAGACCTGCGGTCAGGGTTCGCCGAGGTGGCCGGGGACGCACTGTGGCCCGCGACTTAGTGGGCTCGTGCTAACAATACGCCGCGCCCAACGCCTGATTCCAGCAATCTGTCGGCCCCTCACGTTAGTGTCGTACGAACACCTGTTCGGATGGTGAAAGGGGTAGTTATGCGCGTACTGGGGGTCGACCCTGGCCTGACCCGGTGCGGGGTTGCCGTCATTGAGGGCGCTTCCGGGCGCACCTTGACCGCGATTCATATTGGGGTGCTAGTCACCTCACCCCAGGCCCCTATTGAGATGCGGCTGGCGGTCATTGAACGGGGGATCGAGGACTTAGTGGGCCAATTTGATCCAGAAGTCATCGCCATAGAGCGTGTCTTTAGCCAGCACAATGTGCGCTCGGCGATGGGTACCGCCCAAGCTGCGGCGATGGCGCTGGTGGTTGCCGGGCGTCGTGGTATTGCGGTAGCTATGCACACCCCCACCGAAGTCAAGGCCGCGGTAACCGGCAGTGGACGAGCCGACAAAGCACAGGTCACGGCAATGGTTACCCGTATTTTGGGCCTGACGGTGGCCCCGAAGCCAGCCGATGCGGCCGATGCGGTGGCAATTGCGGTCTGCCAAATTTGGCGAGGTGCGGCGCAGCGGCGGATCAATGATGCGATTGCAGCCGCAGCGACTCCGGTTGGTGCCAGGTGATCGCCTTCTTGCGTGGTGTGGTTCATCTAGTAGGGCCGGATTACGTGGTTGTCGACATCGGGCCGATGGGGGTAACCGCATCGTGCACACCTGCTACGGCATTGGGATTCCGAATAGGTGATCATGTTGAACTGGTGACCGCAATGATTGTGCGCGAGGACTCTTTGACTTTATTTGGGTTCCTTGGCACCGATGAGCGCGCGGTCTTTGAGTTGGTACAGACGATCAGTGGAGTAGGCCCACGATTGGCCTTAGCGATTCTTTCGACTTTGTCTCCTGATGAACTTCGCGCAGCGGTGGCTCGAAATGACTATGCGACTTTGACCAAAGTACCCGGAGTTGGTCAAAAGGGTGCGGCTCGATTGGTTCTAGAACTCAAGGGCCGCATTGGGCCACCAACTGGTGCCGCGCCTATGGCAACCGGGCCGATGTCACCGGCTGGGTGGAGGGGGG
>JBIIOU010000064.1:0-10425 GCA_044336815.1 Candidatus Nanopelagicales bacterium
AAATTGAGGGCGGGAATATTGTTTTAGCCGCGACCGACAGGTACCGACTTGCAGTGCGTGAATTTAGCTGGCAGCCAGATTCACCTAAAATTTCCACCAACGCACTTATCCCAGCGCGCACATTGGCCGACACCGCCAAAGCCCTTGCCTCTGTAGATCAAGTGTTTATCGCTTTGGGCTCCGAAGGTACAAGTGAAGGGTTAATTGGCTTTGAAGGTAATGGCCGACGCACTACCACGCGCCTTTTAGACGGCGAGTTCCCGAAGTACCGCACCCTGCTCCCAAGTGAAGCCGCAACGATAGCCACCGTCGACACCTCGGAGTTGGCTGATGCTGTCAAGCGTGTGTCGTTAGTCGCGGAGAGAAACACGCCCGTCCGCTTAGCCTTTGAAGGCTCAGAAGTCGTACTTCGGGCAGGTGCCGGAGATGACGCACAAGCCAGTGAAGCCGTAGCTTGCAACATCGATGGTGATGGGTTAGAAATTGCCTTCAACCCCACCTACCTACTCGATGGATTAACTTCCGTTGATAGGGCAATAACTCGTTTCTCATTTACTCAGGCCACCAGACCAGCAGTGCTGTCTGGATTGGTTGATGCGGGTGACAAACCAAGTGATGAGTACCGCTACCTGCTTATGCCGGTACGTCTGACTGGCTGATCGTGTGGGTTCAGTCGCTGAGCCTTACAGACCTGCGCTCGTACAAGCAGGTCGATTGCACACTTCAGCGCGGTGTTACAACTTTTGTTGGTAGTAATGGCCAAGGTAAAACAAACCTGGTCGAAGCGATTGGTTATTTAGCGACGCTCGGCAGCCACCGTGTAGCAACTGATGCCCCATTAGTGCGCACAGGTGCTACTCAAGGAATTATCCGCTGCGAGGTCGTCAACGATGAGCGAGTAATCATGATTGAACTCGCCATCAATCCCGGGGCCGCAAATAAGGCACGAATAAATCGATCTCCGGTACCGAAAGTGCGTGACGTGCTCGGCTTATTAAGAACTGTGCTTTTTGCGCCGGAGGATTTAGCCCTTGTAAAAGGTGACCCGAGTGAACGTCGTAGGTTTCTCGACGACCTGTTAGTGCAACGCACACCCCGACTTGCAGGTACACGCAGTGACTACGAGCGAACCCTTAAACAACGCAACGCCCTACTAAAGTCAGCAAGTATCGCAAGGCGAAGTGCGAGCACTGAGATGCTTCGGACCTTAGAAGTATGGGATGAGCAATTAGCTGCCTTCGGGTCGGAGTTAGTTGCGGCTCGAATCTCACTACTTGATGATCTAATAAATTTAGGTCGCGAGAAATACACCTTCATTTCAGGTGATGATGAAACTTTGTTTGGTATGAAATACGTATCGGCATTAGGCGATGACACCCCACTATTACCCGACCGTGAGAGTTGGCGGCTGGCAATTCTTGAGGCGATAAACAACAAACGAAAAGAGGAGCTCGATCGTGGCCTCACATTGATTGGACCACACCGCGATGACGTCTTGCTAACCCTCGGGCAAATGCCAGCAAAGGGTTATGCATCACACGGTGAGTCTTGGTCAATTGCCTTAGCTCTTCGCCTTGCCTCCTTCGACCTATTACGGGCCGATGGTGTTGATCCCGTGTTAATACTTGATGACGTATTCGCTGAACTCGACTCCTCTCGCAGGCAGCGCCTGGCAGAGCAGGTATCGACAGCTACCCAAGTACTCATCACCGCCGCGGTTGACATGGATATCCCAGATTCCCTTCACGGGGTTAAATTTTCAGTTGACTCCGGCACGGTTACGTTGCAGGAAGCAATATGAGTGAGGACCAGAGTCAACAAAGCCAACAGAGCCAACAGAGCCAACCAACCGATGCTGCAGCAGCGGCACTGCGTCGGGCCACCGCGGGGGGTCAGCAAAAGGCGAAAAAGTCATCCCCACGAAAGAAGTCAACCAACTATCAAGGGCGCGATCCACAGCTTCTTGGCGCCGCCGTGGATGACTTCCTTGTCGAAAAAGGCTGGGAGCACTCAAGTACCGCCGCGGCCCTTATCGCGAACTGGGCCGATATTGCCGGGGCCGACCTAGCCGACCATGTGGCGCCAGAGTCATTTATTGACGGTGAACTGGCCCTGCGCGCCGAATCGACCTCCTGGGCCACCCAAGTCCGGCTCCTACTGCCTCACCTTCGGACGGTCATCGATGAGGCGGTTGGCAAAGGTGTGGTTAAGAACATCACCGTCGTGGGTCCAAGTGCCCCGAGCTGGGTGGCCGGCCCACGCAGAGTGAAGGGTCGAGGCCCTCGTGACACATATGGCTAAATGCCACCAGAGCACTATGTCAAGGGAAAAACCCAGTTAATCCGGATACCACCTTGGTAATGGGGGGTTAAATGCGGTTAAACGCCCTTCACGGGCCGTGCCGAGCACGTGACTGTCATATTTATCCACTAGACTCATGGGTGTTGCTCGATCCCAAATTTACTTAACCCAAACCAACAGTTTCTTCGGTAAAACCAGTGTTTATCTGTAATAAGGAGGCTCGACCGCCGTGTCCTATGACGCCAGCGCGATCACCGTCTTGGAGGGCCTCGACGCCGTCCGTAAGCGGCCAGGCATGTATATCGGCTCCACCGGTGAGCGCGGTCTCCATCACCTGGTCTATGAGGTCGTCGATAACTCGGTGGATGAATCCCTGGCCGGCTACGCCACCACCATCGCGGTTACTTTGCTGGCCAATGGCGGGGTGCGGGTTATTGACGATGGCCGCGGCATCCCGGTCGACGAGCACCCCATTGAGAAGAAGCCAGCGGTTGAGGTGGTGCTAACCGTCTTGCACGCTGGCGGCAAGTTCGGTGGCTCGGGCTACTCGGTTTCTGGTGGGCTCCACGGCGTTGGTGTCTCGGTCGTTAATGCACTTTCCAAGCAACTCGATGTTGAAGTTCGCCGCGATGGCTTCACTCACCGTCAAACCTACGACCACGGTGTTCCCACCGCACCACTTGCAAAAGGTGAGGCTGTAACCGAAAGTGGCACCACAATTACTTTCTGGGCGGATGAAGAAATTTTTGAGACCACCCACTTTGACTTCACAACTTTGTCGCGCCGGTTCCAAGAGATGGCGTTTCTTAACAGCGGTTTAACTATCTCGCTAACAGATGAGCGGGTTCTGGTGGTAGTTGATACCGAGGACGACGACAACGTTGAGCAGGTGCGTAGCGTCAGCTACTGCTACGAAGGCGGTATCGCCGATTTTGTGCGCCACATAAATGCCAGCAAAGGCGTTGCGAATCCGAGTGTTATCTACATTGAAACTGAAGCCGAAGACAAACGCATGAGCGCTGAAATCGCCATGCAGTGGAACACGACGTATAGCGAATCGGTATACACATTCGCAAATACAATTAACACCACCGAGGGTGGTACCCACGAAGAAGGCTTCAGAGCGGCCATGACAACTTTGGTAAATAAGTTCGCTCGCGAGTGGGGCATCCTAAAAGAGAAGGACATCAACCTCAGCGGTGAAGACATTCGCGAGGGCCTCACCGCTATCGTCAGTGTCAAACTCCTTGAACCACAATTCGAAGGCCAAACCAAAGGTAAACTCGGCAACACCGAGATGAAAGCTTTTGTGCAAAAAGTCGTGAACGATCAACTTGGAGCCTGGTTTGAAAAAAACCCAGCCGAAGGTAAAGAAATTGCTCGCAAGTCAGTCAATGCAGCCTCAGCGCGCATAGCTGCACGCAAAGCCCGTGACTTAGCGCGTAACCGAAAGGGCTTACTCGGCGGCGCCGGGATGCCAGGCAAGTTAATTGATTGTTCAAGCCGAGAGCCTGAAGACTGTGAGGTCTACATCGTCGAGGGCGACTCCGCCGGCGGCTCCGCCCGCCAAGGCCGTGACCCAAAAACCCAAGCAATTTTGCCAATCCGCGGCAAAATCCTCAATGTTGAAAAAGCGCGGATTGACAGAGTGCTACAAAACACCGAGGTGCAAGCGCTGGTTTCCGCTTTCGGCACCGGTGTGCAGGACGACTTCGATATCAACCGGTTGCGGTACCACAAAGTGGTCTTGATGGCTGATGCTGATGTTGATGGTCAACATATTCGCACCTTGCTACTCACATTACTTTTTAGATTCATGAAACCACTTGTTGAACAAGGTTTCGTCTTCTTGGCCCAACCACCGCTATACAAAATTAAGTGGTCACGTGAGGTAGCTGACTTCGCCTACTCCGATCGCGAGCGCGATGCGCTAATGGAAGCTGGCTTTGCCGCCGGCCGCCGGCTACCTAAAGAAGAAGCCGTGCAGCGCTATAAGGGCCTTGGTGAAATGAACGCCGACGAACTGTGGGAGACCACAATGGATCCAGCGCGCCGGATCCTACTTCGGGTAACAATTGACGACGCCGCTCAGGCTGACGAAATGTTCAGTGTGCTGATGGGTGAAGACGTTGAGTCACGTCGTAACTTCATTCAACAAAATGCGCGCGACGTACGCTTCCTTGATATCTAAAAACCAGTTTTTAAATGAACTAACAACGGAGACATTTCGTGGCTGACGACATCGTAGAAGTAGTAGACCCTGGTCAACATGGGCGTATCGAGCCCGTCGACCTACAAACTGAAATGCAGCGGTCGTACCTCGACTACTCCATGTCTGTCATCGTCTCTAGGGCACTTCCTGACGTCCGCGATGGTTTAAAGCCAGTCCATCGACGCGTGCTCTACGCGATGTACGACGGCGGCTACCGCCCAGATCGCAACTTCTCCAAGTCAGCACGCGTCGTTGGCGATGTTATGGGCAGTTACCACCCCCATGGTGATAGCGCGATCTATGACGCCTTGGTGCGCCTAGCTCAGCCGTGGTCACTTCGGTACCCACTTGTTCAAGGGCAGGGCAACTTCGGATCGCCGGGCAATGACCCGCCCGCGGCCCAGCGTTACACCGAGTGCCGCATGGCCCCGTTGGCCATGGAAATGGTCCGCGATATCGACGAGGAGACAGTTGACTTCGGGCCGAACTACGACGGGCGAACTCAAGAGCCATTGGTGCTGCCTGCGCGGTTCCCGAACCTACTTGTTAATGGCAGCGCCGGTATTGCAGTTGGTATGGCAACCAATATCCCACCGCATAACCTTCGTGAGATCGCAGCCGGAGCGCAGTGGATTCTCGAGCATCCAACAGCGGAGCGCGAGGAGCGCCAAGCAGCGCTCATCGAAATCGTTAAAGGCCCTGACTTCCCGACCGGTGCATTAATTGTTGGCCGCAAAGGCATAGATGATGCCTACCGCACCGGTCGTGGCTCGATCACAATGCGCGCCGTAGTCACCGTCGACGAAGATTCACGCGGTCGCCAGATTCTGATTGTCACCGAATTGCCGTATCAAGTAAACCCCGACAATTTGTTGCTTCGGGTTGCTGAATTAGTCGGCGACGGAAAGCTCACCGGTATTGCCGACGTGCGTGATGATTCATCCTCGCGTACCGGTATGCGCTTGATATTTGAGTTGAAGCGCGACGCAGTCGCGCAGGTGGTCCTAAATCAGCTCTTTAAGCACACCCAACTCCAAGATAACTTCGGCGCCAACATGTTGGCACTTGTTGATGGGGTGCCGCGCACCTTAACCCTCGAGCAGTTCATTCGGCACTGGATCACTCATCAAATTGAGGTCATCCAACGTCGCACCCGCTATCGCTTGCGTAAGGCCGAAGAACGCGCCCATATCTTGCGCGGCTACCTAAAAGCCCTTGACGCAATTGACGAAGTCATTGCATTGATTCGCGCATCATCAACGGTCGATGACGCACGCACCGGTTTGATGGCATTACTTGAGATAGATGAGGTTCAAGCAACCGCAATCCTCGACATGCAGTTGCGCCGCCTTGCAGCCCTAGAACGACAAAAAATCATTGATGAGTATGACGATCTAATGTCACGCATAACCGACTACAACGACATTTTGTCCAACGAGCCGCGCCAGCGCTCAATTGTCTCCCAGGAGTTACAGGAGATAACCGATAAATTCGGCGACGATCGACGCACTGACTTTGTTGCCTGGGACGGCGATGTCACCGACGAAGACCTGATTACCGAAGAAGAAGTAGTGGTAACAATCACCGCTGGTGGTTATGCCAAGCGCACCAAGAGTGAGCTCTACAGAGCGCAGCGTCGAGGCGGTCGCGGTGTTAAGGGTGCCGCTCTTCGGCAGGATGATGTTGTTGAACACATGTTTGTAACAAGTACCCACCACTGGATTTTGTTCTTCACTAATAAAGGTCGGGTATATCGGGCGAAGTCGTATCAGCTACCAGATGCCGGCCGTGATGCACGTGGCCAGCACGTTGCGAACCTGTTGGCCTTCCGGCCCGATGAAACCATCGCTCAGGTTCTCGCTATTGCCGATTATCAAGCCGGTGAAAACCTAGTGCTGGCCACCCGCAAAGGCATGGTGAAAAAGACAAAACTTGAGGAGTTCGACACCAACCGCAGTGGCGGCATCATTGCAATTAATCTTGCCGAAGACGATGAGCTAATCGCGGCGCGCTTAGTTTCGAATACCGATGATCTGATGCTGTTCTCACGCAAGGGGATGTCAGCAAGATTCCCAGGCAATGATGAAACCCTTCGACCTATGGGTCGCGCCACCAGTGGCGTTATCGGAATGCGTTTTAGGTCCGGTGATGCTCTGCTCGCAATGGATGTTGTCCGCCCCGACACCTTCGTGGTCACCATCACCGATGGCGGTTTCGCCAAACGCACGGCCGTTGGTGAGTGGGCACCGAAAGGCCGCGGCATTCTCGGTGTACGAGCGATGCGCTTGGTTGAAGAACGCGGGTCTTTGGTAGGTGCGATGGTTTGTGACGCCGAGGATCAAATCTTCGCAATCGCCTCAAATGGCGTCGTTATCCGCACTCGTGTTGTCGAGATTCGCCCATCAGGTCGTGACACCATGGGGGTAACGCTGATGAACTTGGCCGACGGTGACACCGTGGTGGCGGTTGCCCGGGCCGGCGAGGGCGATGACAGCGACAGTGATGAGGACGAAGGCGAGGCCAAGGTTTGACCGTCGAGGTGACTAACGGGCCGCGCAATGCGCGCCTGTATGTCTCACGGATCGACCCTTGGTCTATTTTCAAAGCGGCCTTCATGCTGGCTTTGGCCTTGGGCATCGTCATCGTGGTTGCGGTTGCCGTGCTGTGGTGGGTTCTTGACTACGCGGGGGTCTTTGTGACCGTCTCGAGCAGCATCAATGACGTGGTCGGTAGCGCAACAGCCAATTTCGACCTAGTAAGCCTGCTGGATTTCTCCCGGGTTATGGGGGTAGCGGTGGTGGTCGCGGCCGTTGAAGTCGTACTAGTTTCAATTATCGCAACCCTTTTTGCCTTCATCTATAACCTGAGCGTTGGCCTAACCGGCGGCGTTGAAGTAGTTCTCACCGATCAAAATTAGCCGTCAAATCCCAGTAATAGCCAAGGAGTGAACCTGTGGCGCGAGGCCGGGCTGTGTTCCGGTAGTGTTTGCGGCTCCCGGGCGTATAGCTCAGCTTGGTTAGAGCGCTTCCCTGATAAGGAAGAGGTCGGTGGTTCAAGTCCACCTATGCCCACGTGAAGAAACTATTGATAGTTGCAGCGTTAGCTGGGATTGGTTATGTGATCTACCGGCAGGTCACCGCCAGCAAGGCGGAGCAAGACCTCTGGTCAGAAGCCACCACCGAGCCCGACCTCCGCTGACACTCCGCATAACTTAATATCGTCACCCGCACGTCCTCGTAGTTACGAGGGGGTTTAGCTCAGTTGGTAGAGCGCTGCCTTTGCAAGGCAGAAGTCAGGAGTTCGAGTCTCCTAACCTCCACGGTCGGAGACAAACCGCCTATGACCGGCTGGTTGGCATAATCGTGTGTTTTACAGAGCGAACCCGCTTCTACTATGTTGGTTCGATCCGGGGTGGGGAGGAGTGTTAGCGACGGTTCCACGAGGCGGCTCCAAACGGAAATCTGCGACTCATTCCTGCGGCAAGTGAAGGTCACTTAGTTGATGGATATCGAGTAGATCTTGTTCGCGACCTGAAGCTTCCTTCATGCGAATGAGATCCTCGTAACCAACCACCCACACAGTGACGCCACCTGCAACCGCTTGACGGGCGCGTGATCGCATTGCGTCGTAGTCAGCGGAGCCAGGAACGTCGTTTAGGAAATCGAGGGGCCCGGCATCTGTGTCCATGGTGAATGATGCACCGGTCATGAGGACCTGTGGATCTGTCGGATCGATATCTAACTTTTCTGCATCTATTCCGCGAAGTCGAGCGTTGAGTTCTAACAAAGCCGCCGCCAAGCGCGACATATTCTGCGCGTCGAGCCGTGCCACGAAATCAATGTCTGCGGTGGCTCGAACATAGCCGTGGGCAATGACGGCCCAGGCCCCAATAGTGAGGTAGTCAACCCCATGTCGATCCAGCGTCTCAAAGATTCGGGCTGGATCGAAGGTCATTCCTCGCTGGCCTTGCCCACGAGTTCGGAAGCGAATGCACACAGGGCGAAAGCCTGTTGGATTCGTTCGCCTGCCTCTTTATCGAAGTGAGTGTCCGAATGCATTGTGCTCACGACTTCAGCATAGGCCATTTCGGTCGTTTAGTGCCCGCCGTGGCCGACCTGGCTAGAAGGAGACCAGGAAGCTTCCACCGATGACAATGATGAAGCCGATTACCTGCACTCGAGTCATGCGCTCCTTGAGGAGGAATAAGGCCAAGATTGCGAGCACGATCGGATCGAGTCCGGAGAGCACCGACACGATAGCGACGTTGCCACCGGTCGTGGCGGTGGAGAAACTGAGCAAGGCTAGGGCTTCAAGAAGTCCGATAGCCAGGATCAAGGGAACTGCCTTCTTATTCATCCCACCTGTCGAGCGAGTGAAGAGCGCAAGTACCAGGACGATGACCACCGTTACGAGTTCGGTAAGAAGTACCGTTCCGAGAACATTCGACTGGCTTCCCAGGTTCACGGACACCTGGGAGATTCCGAAGAACAGTGCGGCAATCACGGCAAGGAACACCGGGCCGAGCGACGATTTGCCCTTCATCTCCGGAGCGCCGAGAAGAATGATGCCGCTGAGCGTGACTATGACACCGACAATGGCGATCGCGTCGGGCATATTCCCGTGGCGGACATCCCAGATGAGAGGAACGAGAACCAGCAAGGTGGCCACTGCGCCGATAACACCCATACTGCCCTGCGAAAGTGCCTTCAGGTACAGGATATTCCCGATGAAGAACAGCGTGCCGGAGACAATGCCGGCCACGATGTCAACCTTGTCAAACACCATCAGGTCAGACCGGAGGCCCAGGATCAAGTAGATAACGGCGGCCACGATGGATGCGCCACCTGCCACGGCGAACGCTGACACTCTCTTGGTGAGGTTGCCGCTGGTGAAGTCAGCCAAGCCGTAGAAAACACTCGTAAGAAGAGCAAGCACGATCGCTACCGGGGGATTATGGCAGGAGCTCGAGCCGAAGTCTGGGATTTTCAGACTTCAAGCATGAGCGGTACGGCCCCGGCAGTGAACTCGGCTGTTATTGTTCGGGCCTCGGACGATATTTGGGGGCCTGCATGTGCGGGATCGCGGGCGTTCTTGGTCCTCCTGAGCGCACTTCAACTCTTCTCCCGCAGATGCTCCAGGCCATCACTCACCGCGGACCCGATGACTCAGGTGAGTATGTGGGCCCTGAACTCGCGTTCGGCACAACTCGCCTCGCGATAATTGACCTCGACGGCGGCCATCAACCAATGTGGGCTACGGACGATCGTGTAGGAATCGTGTACAACGGTGAGATCTACAACGCTCACGAAATTAATGAAACCTTGATTGCGCAGGGCAGCAAGTTCGCCACACAGTGCGACACCGAGACAGTTCTACAGCTTTATCAGGTGAGCGGACACTCGAATCTTCGCCAGATGTTCCAGTGCCTGCGCGGCATGTTTGCTTTAGCTATCTACGACATTCCGCGCAACCGGCTCGTGCTCGCACGTGATCCATTCGGCATCAAGCCGCTCTACTACCGGCTGTCCGCAGGCGGGTCACTCATCTCTTTCGGGTCCGAGATCAAGTCACTGCTCGTCGACCCTGAGTTCACCAGAGTGATCAACCATGACGCCCTGGTCAGCTACCTGTCACTGCAATACAACCCGTTGCCCGAGACGTTCTTCTCGGGCATCTACCGTCTTCCACCAGGCTCGTTTGCCACCGTCGACCTTCACTCCGGTCACATGGACGTGCACCGCTATTGGGAGTATGAATTCGACGACAACTCTCAGGATGACGAGGGTGCTCTTGCTGAGCAGATCCGCTACTCAATGGAGAAATCAGTTGCCCGCCATTTGATCAGTGATGTACCGGTCGGCGCCTTTCTCAGTGGCGGCATCGACAGCGCCATCATCGTGACCCTCGCCCAG
>JBIIOU010000251.1:0-2599 GCA_044336815.1 Candidatus Nanopelagicales bacterium
GGTTGTTCCACGATGCTTAGGTGGCCGGCTCCGGCGATTTTCACTTCCTGGCCGCGGCGCAGCACTTGCAACATAGCCATCTGGTCAGACTTGGGGCTCAACGTGTCACCGGTACCCCAAAGTATGAGCACCGGGATATCAAGTGCACCGAGTGTTGTCAGTGATTCTGCTCGATCGGCCATCGCCTGCTGATATCAAGCAACTGCCTTTGGGCCGGCATCATCTAGCCAGGCTGATACCTGAGCAACCAATTCTGGCCGGGTGTCACGGGTAACTTGACCGAGAAGCCCAGCGAGCATCGCCTGCTGCAAAATCCGACCACACTCCTGCGGGTTCTCGGTGACCGCCTTGGCCATCCGAAATCTATTTTCGCGGGCTAACTCAGTGTCGGCACTGGCCTTGGTGTCACAGCAGATGGCCGCTGTAAACATTTCGGGGCGTTTGCGCAGCATCGCCATGGCGACATATCCACCAAGTGAGATCCCGCCGAGTACTGCACGGTCGATCCCGCGGTGATCCAAGTCCGCAAGAATCGCATCCGCTACCGAGTCAATACTTGGAGCCCCAGGCAACAATTCGGTGCCTCCAAAGCCTGGCAGATTAGGTACATGCACCTGCCAGCCAGCGGCAGCAAGTATCTCGGATTGAGGTGCCCAAAGCCGGGCATCGAAGGGAAATGCGTGCAATAACACCACTGTTGGTCCGCTCATAGATCACTCCAGCGTTCCATCGGCCCGGCCCATTGGTGCGGTAGTGGCCAAGCAAGAGGTGCGACCCGCTTAACGATCTCGTCAATGGCGGCGCGAACGTTGGTCTCCCCTACCCAAAGATGCTTGGCGCCGGCGACCGCAATGACTTCGGCCTGCGGAACTATCGAGAACCTAGTACGCGCAGCTTCAGGGACAAGATAATCATCGAGCTCGGGTACCACGCAGATAAGGGAACGACCAGTTTCAGCCCACGTGAGTAGATCCGTATCCGTGGCAGAACGTAGCGGTGGTGAAAGAAGGATTGCACCACGTACCGGATCCAAATTGCCATGCCGCAAAATCACGTCGGTGCCAAATGACCACCCCACCAGCCATGGGGCTGGAAGTGATCGGGCTTCGATCTCTCCGATGGCCGCCTGCAGGTCGAGGCCTTCATCGCGCCCGTTGTCAAATTCGCCTTCACTTTGCCCATCCGCACTTTGTGTGCCACGAGTATTGAACCGCAATACCGCGATATCGGCGAGTGCTGGCAATCGCCAAGCCATCTTGCGCAGCACGTGACTATCCATCATTCCGCCGTGGGTGGGTAGCGGATGCACGCAGACGATCGACGCCACCGGCGTATTGCGCTCGGGTAGCGCTAACTCACCAACAAGTCTCAATCCGTCCGACGTCGTCAGCGTTAGTGGTATTCGTAGCGCCGGTAGCACTGAATTCGCGACAATATTTGAGGTAGTCATGTCAGTAACGTGGCCCGCCCGCTGACCGCATGGTGCGCGGCCCACGGTTGTGGCGCGAACTCCAGCAGGCGGTATGCCAATGGCGCCGTGCCTCGACACCACCAAGACCATCGGCCGGGTAGGTCACCACATGTGGTGTGGCCGGTCGGATTTCTTGGTCGCACCCTGGGCAGCGATAAGTTTTGGTCGAACTTGAACCGGTGATGGACTGCACTACCCAATCCTCGCCGTCATAGTCCTCAACACGCCGCGCACTCGATCCACCTGGACCGCGCTCCTCACCTGATGAACCAGGTTTACGGTGATGCTTACGCCCCATGACAGCTAGTCAGCATTAGGCGTAAACCCGAAAACCGCGGCCCGTCTTACGCCCCAAGTAGCCGGCGGTAACCAGGTGCTCAAGCCTCGGAGCCGGGGCGAACCCGCGTTCGCGAAATTCGCGATAAAGGGTCTGCTGGATAGCAAGTGAAACATCAAGGCCAACTACATCAAGTAGCTCGAATGGGCCCATCGGGTAGCCACAGCCACGCTTCATGGCTAGGTCAATGTCGTCAGCATCGGCATAGTTCATTTCAAGCATGCGAATAGCGTCATTGAGATACGGGAAAAGTAGCGCGTTAACAATGAAGCCAGCACGATCTGCGCAAACAACCGGGTGCTTGCCTATTCGCAAGCAAAGTTCACGCGAGGTAGCAATGACATCATCTGCCGTAGCGACGGTGTTAACAATCTCAACCAGTTTCATGATTGTCGCCGGGTTGAAGAAGTGCAAGCCAACTACGTCCTGCGGACGCGAGGTAGCCGCAGCCATTTCGACTACGGGAAGGCTCGATGTGGTGGTCGCCAAGATCGCGCCCGGCTTGCATATTTCGTCAAGATTTTCAAAGAGAGCCAATTTGATCGATAACTCTTCAACAATTGCTTCGACAACCAGATCAACCTTGGCAAGATCATCAAGCTTGGTGGAGCCGACTAGATGCGCAAGTGCTGCATCGCGCCCAGCTTCGTCGAGCTTGCCACGCTGCACCGCCTTTTCGAGGGATTTTTCGATAGCCCCGCGTACAGCTTTAACTTTATCCTCGGTCCGAGCTACGTAGATAACATCAAGGCCGGCTTTAGCAAATACTTCGGCGATACCGGTGGCCATCG
>JBIIOU010000066.1:0-10276 GCA_044336815.1 Candidatus Nanopelagicales bacterium
CATCTCGCAACATGCTCGCCGATCGTGCTAGACCAACTGAAACACCCGGCCCGAGATCATCACCCAATGACTCCAAGAGTTGACGTACGCGCACCCGAGCAAATTGTCGATCTGCATTATGTGGATCGCGCCACGGCTGCTCGCCCAATTGAGCCAGCACCTCATCTGCCGACTCGTGCACAACGGACCGCGGTATCTCGAGCAAGGGCCGGTGCCACAGACCATTTACCGGTGCCATCGCGGCCAATGACCGGGCACCGGATCCGCGAGCTAAGCGCAGCAGCACGGTTTCAGCTTGATCGTCTTGGGTATGACCAAGTAGCACCACCGCTGAATTCTGCTGCTCGGCACTTGCGGTGAGTCCCGCATAGCGCGCATCACGGGCCGCCGACTCCAAGCCGCCAACTGCGCCAACGTGTACGGCCACAACCTCAACAGGGTTGAGCTCGAGGCGACCACAAACGCTCGCTGCCCAAGCTGCGATCTCGGCGGATCCCTCCTGTAATTGGTGATCGACGATCACCGCACCGGCAAATAGCCCGAGCCGCTTGGCAACCCAACCGGTTGCGGCAGCCAAGGCGAGTGAATCAGGCCCACCAGAACAGGCGACCAGAACTATGTCTCCTGGCTCGAGGGCACTAAGTGCGCGCTCAACCGCATTGCGCACCTGGACGGTCGCAGCACATGCACGATCCATCAACTTGCCATTCGCTTGACCCACGCCCCCGGATTGGTGATCTCAGTTCGAGTTGGCAAAGTCATCGGCGAAGCCCAGACTTGATTAAATCCAGACATCCCGATGTCGTCGACGACGTGGCGCACAAACGCAGCACCTTCGGTATATTGCCGCATCTTCATATCCATACCGAGTGCTCGTCGAGCTAGTGCATCAATCGCCTTCGGGCTATTCCTGCGGGCAGTAAAGCGTTCACGAATCAGCTCGACACTTGGTATCACCTGCGGGCCCACATCATCCATCACCACATCAGCGTGACCCTCAAGTAGCGACATCACCCCTGTCATTTTGTCGAATATTTCGCGTTGCTCGGGTGATTGCGCGGCCTCAACCAAACTCCCCTTGCGAGCAATGGATCCCATTACCGCCGCCACCCGCCGCAGGGTTTCACCAAAACTTAGATCAGATGATTCGATGAATTCGTTGACAAGTGAGGCAAGGTAGGCACCGAGCCACGGCACCGCACCAAATTGCACCCGGTGGGTTTCTTCATGTAGGCATACCCATAATCGAAAATCTCGAGATGGCACTTGCAATTGCTGCTCGACCTGCACAATCGTCGGTGCCACTAGTAGCAGCCGACCCGGTTGGCCAGGCTCGGTAAATACCTCGTATTGACCAAGTACTTTCCCAGAAAGCCAAGCAAGAACTACACCGAGTTGCACAGCCGAACCGCGGGCACCCATACCGCGCACTAAATCCGGTGGCCCACCACCTTCAACGCGTTCGGAAAGTGCTGCCAAGGCTCTCTGCATCCCTGAGACATTTGAGGCAATCCACGCTGGGCGATCAACAACTTGTGCGCGTGAACCCGCCGGTGCAACCAGTCCGGTAACCCGCTGCACAGGCGCTACCGCCTCAAGTGCCAGCTCGCGCAGCATGTAGACAGCCGCCTGAGTTTCACGCTGTGGCAGCACCGGCCCACTCGGGGCCAACCGGATCGCGGTACTGACGGCGAGCGGCCAATCAACAGCGGGCCTCAATTGGTTGGTGGCCGATATTTGTTCAGGTGCCATCAGGGGCACCTGCATCCGGTGGGCGGCAAGCTACAGCTACGCAACTGCCTTCAAGGGCCCAATCGCCGGCCACAAATGGAACGAGGGCTACCTCGCCACGAACAACTTCGAATGACCCTAGGTTCGTAACCAAGATGCCATGACCCTCGGTAACTAGCACGATCGCAAACCCCGCGCTCACCTCAACCCGCCCGCCCGAAGTATCGATCCGCTCAGCCCGAAAGTATGGGTCGGCCTGTTCTGGCAGCACCGACACCAATCCTGCGCCTTGGATCTGGGCCGCCGGCACCACTAATTGATCGAGGTCAGCCGCCGTCACGGCTGAAAGATCAACGGCCTGCAGGGCAATATCGAATCCAAGATCAAGATGGCCGTCTTTAGCACCGTCAACAGCAAACCCTTGCCACTCCAGCAAGATCGAAAGGTCGGTTGGCTCCTGAAGTTCGAGCACGAAAACCCCATCGGCCACCGTGTGCGGCAAGCCTGCGGGCACGAGCATCGCATCACCAGGATGCACAACCTTGGTCTGCAGTGCACTAAGCAGTGCCGCGCTATCACGTTCGCGAACCCAGGACGAAACCTGATCGAGAGTCATTGCCTCTTTGAAACCCACGCCAACTTCAGCGCCTTCAGGTGCATCAATGACGTACCACGCCTCGGTCTTACCGTGTGATAAGCCGAGATGGGTTTTTGCAAATGCTCGGTTCGGGTGCAAGTGCACCGGTAACCGCTGCCCAAGATCAAGTAATTTGACGAGCACCTCGGTGCTCGATCCGTATCGCGCTACATGCTTCGCGCCTAGCCAGGCCAGTGGATCCTTATCAATCGCTTCCACTAGCAACCGGCCGTCAGGTAAAACGCTGTAACCCTGGGGGGCCTGCCCAAAGCGCGATGTGGTCGACCCGATCCATTCTTCGGGCCGACTCGGGCCACCCGGGCCATGGCGCAGGGCACCGATTCGGTCACCACCACGATAAAAATGGTCGAACTGATTTACTGGAAGCATCGTCACCGCGGCAGTCATTATGAGCACCCGCACTTCGCAAGTTTCGTCGCGAATATATCAACAGATTGCCGCGCCGCGTTTAGGTTCTTGACATCGTTGGCAAGAATTGCGAAGACGAGCACCCGCCCGTCAGCGTCTTTTACCGTGCCAGCCAAACCAATCACACCGGTTAGTGTTCCGGTTTTTGCATGCACATAACCGGCACCGCGTGCCGTCGGGCCTGATTGAAAACGATCGGCCAAAGTACCAGTGGCACCGGCAACCGCTAACCCTGCGCCGATAGCAGAGAGTTCAGGATTCGAATTGACCGCCACGTCGGCAAGCAAGGCGCCGTAGGTGGCAACAGAAACCCGGTTACTGCTCGACAATCCACTTCCATCGGCAATAACTAGCCCGCCGATCGGTAATCCGAGTTTCGTTAAAGTAGCGGTAACCGCTTTTGCCCCACCCGCAAACGAAGCACCCGCTCCGCTCGCACCGCCCACTAAGTGCGCAAGTGACTCACCCAAGTCGTTATTCGAATCTGTTAATAGCTGTTCGACCAGATCAGCGACCGGTGGCGACTCCACACTGGCGATCTCGGTGGCACTCGCCGGTGCGAAACCGGGTGCGGTCGAGATTACTTCGACACCCGCTTTTGCTAGGTATCCCGCAAATATCTGAGCGGCTTGTTTGGCTGGGTCACTAACCCTGCTCAAGGCACCTGGGCGCACCCGCCCTTCACCAACCATCAGCGCGCTCACCGGGGCGGCGATCCCAAGGCGCGCCGCGTTCTTCGGCCAATTGGGCCCGGTCATTGGGCCAGTAAATAGTGATTCGTCATACGTCAATTTCATTGGTGCACCCGGCGAGGCGGCCGCGGTCAACTTCGCCAAATCCTTTAAGGACGCGAACCCGCCGGCGAGGGGATCACCACCGCGTGCTCGCACCAAAGAAGTATCGCCACCACCTACCAAGGTGATGGTGTTGCCATCGCGCATGACTTTGGTGGCCAGCCGAGTCCTTGGGCCCAAAACTTCAAGGGCGGCCGCGGCGGTGAGTAATTTGATCGTAGAAGCCGGTATCCGGGCTTTGTCGGTATTGACTCCAAGCAAGACCTGGTCGGTTGCCGGATCAACGACGAGGGCGCTGAAGTCACCCAAGGCGCTGCTCGCAAGTACCCGAGCCGTGGCATTTTGGACCCCGGCGGGGCTGGGGGCAGGTGCCTTGGACCCAACAACTGCGGTGGCCGTCAAGACCGGTGCGGCCGGCGGGATGGGGTTGGCCGCGGTTGCCGGTGTCGCCAGCGGCAATCCGACCAGGAGAACAAGGGCCAACCCACCAGCCCTAGTGCCCCCGGAGCGAAATCGCATTTTCGATTGTGCCTTAGTCACCACAATAGGAGAGACTACGTCACATGCAGCCCCTCACCTTTGACGTCACAATCGAGATCCCCGGCGGGAGCCGCAATAAATACGAAATCGACCACGTAACCGGGAGAATCCGCCTAGACCGCATGCTCTTTACCTCTACCAGGTACCCGCACGACTACGGCTTTATCGAAGACTCCCTTGGCCTGGACGGAGACCCTTTAGACGCTCTCGTACTTCTTGGCGAGCCGACGTTCCCCGGTGTGCAGATCAGGTGCCGCGCGGTCGGGATGTTCAGGATGACCGATGAGGCCGGTGGCGATGACAAAGTGCTCTGCGTGCCGGCTAGTGATCCGCGCGTTGAGCATCTGCGCGATATTCACCACGTGCCGGAATTCGATCGACTAGAAATTCAACACTTCTTTGAGGTCTATAAGGAGCTCGAACCCGGTAAGAGTGTCGAGGGTGCCACGTGGGTTGGGCGCACCGACGCTGAGGCTGAGATCCATGCCTCTTGGGATAGGTGTAAAACCGCCGAGCACAAGTGACGCCCCATGCGCACCTTGGTCTAGTTACCGCCGTCAGTAAGTTTTGATGCCACCACTTCGGTACGCCGCAAATAGGTGCCAACAAATGCTTTCAAAGTTGCCGCGAATGGTAGCGCCAAGAAGGCGCCAACCGGGCCTAAAACTGCTGCACCGGCCAAAACGCTTAAGAATGAAACTGCGGTATTCAGCTCCATAGCCTTAGCCGAAATCCGCGGCTCGATGGTTAGGTTCTCCACCTGCTGATAAGCCACAATGAATACCAAGGTGGCGAACCCCTGGATTGGGCTTGCTCCGAAGGCCACGGCAACCGGCAAGATGCCACCAATATATGTACCGATCGTCGGGATGAATGCCGAAACCAAACCCGTGAACACCCCCAGCGCTAGCCCATTAGGGACTTGAGCGATCAACAGGAAAATCGTGGTAGCCGTACCACAAACCAATGCGAGCACCGACCTGGAGATCATGTAACTCGAAGTCTTTTCAATTGCGACCTCCCACACCGCGAGAATTTCGCGTTGGCGGCGCTGTGAGAACAACGAACAAACCGCGGTGCGAAATCTCGGCCCATCAACTACTAGGTAGAAGGTGACTAACAGCACGGTCAGAGCCCCGAAGACCACGCCGAGGAAGGTGTTGATGACCCCGATGACTCCGTTAGCAAGGAGCGATAAAGCGTCATTCAAGTACTGATCCATCAACACCGATGGTTCTGGCAAGGTGATTGAGAAAGTCTCGTCAAAAAAACTGCGAATTACGTCGTAGAGATTAGGTATTTCCGCAATCAGATCGACCACCTGCTGGAAGAAAACTAAGCCAAAAAAGGCAAAGAACGCGGCAATCGCGCCAAGCCCTACGACGTAGACAAAGAGAGTCGCGAGTCCGCGTTTCCAGCCGCGGGCAGCAAGCTTGTTTACGATCGGCTCAATACAAAAAGCCAAGAAGAAGCAAATGGCCACGGTCACCATTAAGTCGGTGAGTTGCAGAGCGACATACCACGCCGCAATAGACAAAGTCACCGCGAAAATGGCGTACCAGATCGCCTTTACGTACCAGCGTGGCAAGTGGTTGCCGGTGTTGCCATCTTCCATGGTGCTCACCCTATGGGCCTCACTAGGGCACTTGAGCGATTACCCGCTAACTGGCAACCGGTGTGGCACTGGGTGCTGCCTCACCGTCAACATTGACCACAACTTTCAGCGGGGCAAAAGTCTGAATTCGGATCGGCTCCGGCATCGGGGTTAATCCATAAGATTCAAGAGATCCTTGGCCGGCAAGTCGCACCAAATACTGGGCAAACAACAGCGGAAGGGGTTCCGCCGGATTGTCGCAAATCAAAAGGTGCGCGTATCCCAACACCGGCCACCCGACTAACGGTGCACCTTCAGCCATCATGATCTTCGAGGAGGCGATATCAAAGTTTCCTTCAATAGGGAATCCACCTGTCGCTGGACTAGCAAAGAGATTGCCTGCGGCGTCTTTTGTTACGACGGTTGCTCCCGACCCAATTTTATAAAGCTGCACGTCATCGGCGGTGATCACGGTGTCAACGTCTTGGCCATTGGCGTCGGTTCCCTTAACCGGCAGGTTCGCGGTTGCCAAAATATTATTGAAGGCCACCGATACCGGCAGCACTGCGATAGAGCCCTCCACCGCGGCCATCTCGGCGAGTAAATCGGCTTGCGTGGCGAACTTTTGGCCCGCATCGAGTGTCCCCACCATGCCCTGCGGCCAAGCTTTTTGATCTTGTTTACCGACCCAGGTTGTCATTGCCTCGACATCACCTTGCGGTGAGTCAACTGACATCAAGGTGATGTCGGGCAGCAGTGTTAGGTCGAAATCCGGGTTTTCGGCTAGCAGTAGCGGGTCCTCCCAGGAGGTTACCTGCCCGCTTAGGATCCCTGCGACGATTTCTGGGGTCATCACCAGGCCTTCAAGACCCACCACGTTGTAAGCCATTGTAACGGGGTAACCAAACGCTGGTACGACGATGACCGGATCACTTGGGCAATTGCTGGTCTTGAATTGATCTATATCTGCCTGCGACGGAGTTTTGTCGACTAATGCAACTGGCGCGGGCTCACCAGCCGCAACCTCAAGCACGGTTTCTTCCGGACACACCGATGCAAGCGCGACTCCTACTGAATCCATCGAACCGGCGAATCCGCTAGGCACGCTGACCTGCACTTCGCCGCTACCACACTGAACTTGGGCTTCGGCACGCGCCGCCAGTACATCAGGTGGCATCGGCGGTGTGCACGCCGCCACTAACAAGGTTATGGAAACAGTGAGGACGATGCCTCGGATTGTCGTGGAACTCCGAGGCATCGTCCGCACCTTTACTCTTGTGTATTCCCTTTGAGACTTACTAGGAGATCTTGGTCACCAAAGTCTTGGCAGTTGCCAGCACCTTACCGGCGACCGGAACGTAACCAAGTGAAGCAGCGCGCGATGGTCCGCACTTCTGCAACGTGTAGTCAATGAACTGCCGCACACCGAGACCATTTGGGCCCTTGCCATCTGTACGCGCTAACGCGTAGCTGAAGATTGCAATCGGGTACGCACCCGAGACGGCAACCTTGTAGTTAAGGGTAACCAGGCCGTCCGCTGCAACCGCTGTCTGGTTGGCCAAGTTCTTGGCGGCCGAAGCAGAAGAAGGCGCAATGAACTCACCCTTGGCATTTTGGATGCGTGCCGATGGGTAACCCTTGGCGTCGCCTAGATCGACATAGCCGATGGTGCCCTCTTTGGCGAGCACATTCGCCATGACGCCCGAGTTGCCTTTGCCCGCAACTGAGTTTGCCGGCGGCTTGCCACCTGGGAAGGCGGTGCCCATGTCATCTTGTACCTTCGTGAAGATCGTCGGCGCCCACGAATTCATGTACTGCAGGAAGTTGTTTGTCGTACCTGATGCGTCGGAACGATAGGAAATAGTGATGGGAGTCGAAGGCAAGGACTTTGCAATACGAGGGTTGTCCTTGATGATCTCCGCATTATTCCAAGTGGTAATAGCACCCGCGAAGATTTTTGCGAGTGTTACCTGCCTGAGCTGGATTGAGGATCCCAACGTGCGGCCGGTGGTCGCGTTCTTCAAGTTGATCGGCAAGGTGATCGCACCGCCGATTGCCGGGATGTACTCCCAGCCAAATGTCGGCTGCCCCGATGTGTAAGCGGAGTCGGTCATCGCATAGACAAAAGTGCCCTTCGAGAAGTTACCCTTACCGGTACCCGAGCCTGTCGAGGTGTATGAAATGGTGAAATTGCTCTGGGAGCCGTTGAAATCGGCGGCACACTGCTGCATAAAGACGTTCGGGAAGGATGCTCCGCCACCTGAGATATTTTCTGCGGCTTGCGCCGGTGCTGCCATTGCGACCATACCTGCCGCAAGCGCACTACTAGCTAGTATCGCGATTGTGC
The DNA here is from genome assembly GCA_044336815.1 of Candidatus Nanopelagicales bacterium. Classification (GTDB taxonomy): domain Bacteria; phylum Actinomycetota; class Actinomycetes; order S36-B12; family S36-B12. The sequence continues at coordinate 8,073 of JBIIOU010000066.1, forward strand.
GACGCACGATATTCTCCTTTGTCGTTGAAGTTAACATTTCGTTGTCACCATAATCAACGCGCATGAACCCGCACCGTCGCGCTGCTGACAACTGAAGAACGTTTTGGTGAACAATACGTGTACAGGTAAACAGCGTATTAACCGAATCTGCCATTTACATAGTCAAGGGTGCGCTGCTGCTGTGGATTTCCGAAGATCTCCGTAGTTGCACCCTGCTCAACAACATGGCCTGGAGTTCCTTCTTCGGCTAGGAAGAACGCGGTGTAGTCCGAAACGCGTACCGCCTGCTGCATGTTGTGTGTGACGATAATGATGGTTACTTCTTTGGAGAGCTCACGGACTGTCTCTTCGATTTTCAAGGTAGAAGCAGGATCCAATGCCGAACAAGGCTCGTCCATCAAGAGGACGTGTGGCTGCACAGCTAGTGCCCGGGCGATTACTAAACGTTGCTGCTGCCCGCCGGATAAATCCCCAGCCGCGCTGCCTAGCCGATCCTTGACCTCAGCCCAGAGGCCCGCGGCAGTGAGGGTTTGCTCAACAATGTCGTCATGGTTATCGCGCTTCATCCCTGAAAGTTTCAACCCGGAGAGCACATTGCCGCGGATGGTCATGCTGGGGAACGGGTTTGGCTTTTGAAACACCATTCCGATCTTCAGGCGGATGTGAACCGGGTCGACATCTGCGTCATAGATGTCTTTGCCTTCATATAGAACTGAACCGGCAAGTGCCGCTCCGGGGATGAGCTCATGGAGGCGGTTTAAGGTGCGAATGAAGGTTGACTTGCCGCAACCTGATGGGCCGATGAGTGCGGTGACAGATTTCTTCGGGAAGGCAATATTGACACCCTCTAAGACTTTACGGTGTCCGAACCAGACACTGAGGTCGCGTGTCTCCATCTCGGTTGGACCCACCTGGTGCAGAGCCGACTGCTCAATGCCATCAATTTCTAGTTCCATAACACCCTCATACTCACTTGTGGACATGATCTTCGCTTCCTATCGGCCGACGCGCCCGCGCCCGAGAACGCGAGCAAGGGTGAACAAAATGGCAACCAAAATGATGAGGACAAGTGCTGATCCCCAAGCCCGCGCAACCGCATCTGGATACGGAAGCGCGACGTTGTTAAAAATGTAAGTTGGTACCGAAGAAATCGGGGATCCGAATGGGTTTACTACGGTTTGGTCATTATTACCGGCCGCCAAGAGCAAGGGTGCGGTCTCGCCAATAACCCGTGCCACCCCCAAGATAACCGCGGTAATAATGCCCGTGCGTGCCGCTGGGATTACCACCCTTAGCACCGTTCTGGCTCTGGTGGAGCCAAGGGCCAAGGCCCCGGTGCGCAGGTCATCGGGAACCAATTTGAGTACTTCCTCCGCCGTTCTCGCAACGGTAGGCAGCATCAAGATCGCGTATGCCAGCCCGCCAGCGAATGCGCTCTGATTGAAAGCGCCGGTGGCGACGACGATTGTCAGAATGAAAAGCCCGGCCACCACCGATGGGACACCACTCATCGCTTGAACAAAGAAGCGGACATATGGAACAGCTCGGCCGCGAACCTCGGTTATGTATACCGCGGTGGCGATTCCGATCGGGACTGAAATTAGCGACGCGATAAATACAATCAATAATGTTCCGACCAGCGAATGGCCAATGCCGCCGTAATCCAATGGGGTACTCGGGCTGATGTAAACGCTGTTCTGAAAGAGGAAGTGCGGGCTGAGCGCCCGAAGACCTCGAACTACTAATGACCCGATCACCGACACCAGTACAACTACGCTAAAAAGACTCGCGCCAATGGCATTCACGATGATCACCGAGTCAGCAATACCTCGGGTGCCCTTCGTGGCCCAGGCCGCGATGCCGGAAGCGATCAACTGAAGTGGCAGGTAGATAACCACGAGGAGGATAGGTACCGGGATATCACTGGTCAGAAATAGTGCAGCGACCAGCAGGGCCGGTATGAGAACCGCCAAGGCCACCGAAGCGGTGAACCGGGTTGGCTTCTTGCGCCATGGCCGCCCTGATTTTTGCTGCTGGAGTTGCTCCAAAGCTGCCGGGTCAAAAGTAGTAGTGCTCATTTCTGCAGCCTTCCTGTACGACTGACGATCAGGTTGGCAATCACATTTACGACCAAAGTCATGATGAAAAGGAAGAAACCCGCCGCCAAAAGTAACTGCAGTTCCGAAGGACCCGAGACTTCGCCG
>JBIIOU010000005.1:0-36363 GCA_044336815.1 Candidatus Nanopelagicales bacterium
CCCGAACCTTCTTCAGATCGTATTTGGCACTCAAAACCTGCCACTTCAGACTTTTGGAGCTGATGGTGAGTTGGGTACCGCCTACGACAACAAAATATTCACCATGGGGTTCATGACGATCACCCTGATTGATGTACTCAAAGTCGTGGTCGCCTGGCTGGTAGTTATTGCGGTCGTGCTTTTTGTGAACCGCACCCGTTCGGGGCGTTCGATTACCGCCCTACGAACGAACCCGACCATGGCAGCGGCGGTTGGTATCAACAGCCGCCGGGTCTACATATTGGTTTTCGGTCTCGGATCATTGATCGCTGGGCTTGGCGGCTTGTTCGTAACGGCCGAATTCGTGGCTTCACCATCCATGGCACTGCAATGGACTCTGATCGGCTTCATCGCGGTGTTCTTCGGGGGTATCGGGTCACTTACCGGGACCGCATTAGGTGGGCTAATTCTGGGATTACTTAGCCAATGGAGTGGCCTGTTCTTGGGTGTGCAATTCGCGCCCGTGGTCGTCTTCGCAGCACTGTTCATCATTTTGCTAGTTCGCCCGCAGGGCTTATTCGGGAAGGCGGCCGTCTGATGGGCTACTACGCGCAAATAGCCATTAATATCTTGGTCCTGCTGTCATTGAGCGTGTCGCTTAACCTGCTGCTTGGGTATGCCGGCCGGGTTTCGATGGCGCAGTCCATCCTTTTCGGTATTGGTGCATTTACGGCAGCCCGTTTCGCGCTCCCAGTTCGCACTGAGGATTACGACATCAATGTTTCGGGCGTGGGCTATGGGTTCGGCTGGCCTTGGTGGGCCGCCGCTATAGCGGCGATCGTCGTTACTTTTATAGCGGCCTTGATTATTTCCCTACCGGCGGTTCGCTCGATTAAGGGCGAATATTTGATCTTGTTGACCCTTGCTTTCCAACTCGGCGGGCAGCAGATCATGAATGTCTGGGAGGTGGTTACCGGTGGACCATTCGGGGTTGCGGGAATACCCTCGATAAAAATTGGGGGTCTCTCCTTCGCCACCCTGAAAGCTGACAGCACCATTAGATTCGCGTTACTCATGTTGTTGGTGTCCGTGATTGTGATTCTAATTTGTTGGGGTTTGGGTGAATCTCCGTTTGGGCGACTCCTTAAGACGCTCCGCGAACAGGAGACCGTGCTCCCAAGTCTGGGAAAGAAGTCAGCACGCCCTGAACTACTGACCTTTGGCATCACAGCGGGGATCGCTGGTGGTATCGGAGCATTGTTCGCATTCTCGCAAGGTGCGATGACTCCGGTGAACTTTAATCTTGATCTTTCTATCCTGATTGTCTCAGTGGTTGTACTCGGCGGTACGGGAAACCTCCTCGGCACCGTTGTTGGCGCATTTATTCTCGGAGCCTTAGACCCAATCCTGACCAACTTGCTTGGCGATGACGCTATCCCGTGGCGCGCCGTGATTTATGGTGGCGCCTTGGTCGTGATGATGATGGTCAGGCCACAGGGGTTGATACCCGAAGGCACAGGAGCCGGCCTGTTCAGGCGCAAGAAGGCACCAGCGGACTTGACGGTGGCCGAAGCGATGGAGCGGCTAGCGCGGGTTACCACAGCCAAGTCGGTTTCGGGGGCGGCAGCACTTGAGGTCGTTGATTTGAAGAAAAGCTTCGGTGGGCTGGTGGCAGTAGGTGGTGCCTCCTTCACGATCCCCGAAGGAAAAATCACAGCGCTTATCGGGCCGAACGGCGCCGGCAAGACCACGATCTTCAACATGATCACTGGAATGATGTCTGCGGACTCAGGCAAAGTCATCCTTCATGGGCAGGACATAACCGGTCAATCACCGGTAGCTATTGCCAGGCGCGGTATGGCGCGGTCATTCCAAGATGTTCGGATCTGCGAGCGCATGACGGTGCTAGACAATGTCGCGGTTGCGGTACCGAACCAGCCCGGCGAAAGCATTTTGCAACTTATCTTCAGGCCGCTGCACACTCGGCGGGCCGAAAGGCAAGCCCGTACCCGCGCTATGGAATGCCTCGCCCTTTTCGGGATGGCAGACAAGGCCATGGTGCGAGTTGGTGAGCTTTCATATGGCGACCAGAAGTTGGTTGCGATTGCCCGGTTGCTGGCTACAGACTGCGATGTATTACTCCTTGACGAGCCGACAAGTGGGGTTGACCCGGCGAATGTTGAAGGAGTCATGCAAGGGGTGAGTCGACTACGCGACTTGGGTAGGACAGTTTGCCTCGTGGAGCACTCAGTTCACTTTGTGCAGCAATTGGCGGATCGTGCGGTCTTCTTGGATCAGGGAATTGTGTTAGCCGAGGGAACTGTCGATGAGCTCATTAATAAGCAAGAACTCGCCGACCTGTACTTCGGGTCGTGATTTTGATGGATGGAGTTTCAGTGAGTAACGCCGAGAACATCCTTCTCGATGCAAAGGCCATCACCGCAGGCTATGGCAAGCGGCGGGTCTTAACCGGAGTCGATATTCACGTTAATAAGGGTGAGATTGTCGGTGTGCTTGGGCACAACGGTGCGGGCAAGTCCACCCTTCTCAAGTGCGTTTTCCGAATGATCCCGATCGAGTCCGGCGACCTAACTTTCAAGGGTGCCTCCATAGTCAAGAGCTCAAGTGTTAAGACGGCGGCTTCAGGGATGAGCTTCACGCCTTCAGAAAAGCCGATCTTCCGCGACTTAACCGTGACCCAAAACCTCGAGTTGGGTGCCTACACGGTGCGCAGCAGCACTGTTATGCGCGAGCGCATGGATGAAGTAATGCAGATTTTCCCAATTTTGGGTGAGCGAAAGAGTCAATTAGCGGGCCGATTCTCGGGCGGGCAACAGCGGCAGCTGTCTCTAGGTATGGCACTAATGGTGCACCCAGAACTGATGTTGCTTGATGAGCCTTCCCTAGGTATTGCCCCCGCGGTAGTGAACAAGACATTTGCGACGATTCGCGATTTAGCCGTGGAGCGCGGTACCAGCGTACTAATCGTTGAACAGAACGTTAAGGCGCTCGTTGGCATAGCCGATCGCATTTACGTGCTTCGAAATGGTGAAATCGTGCTAGAAGAAACCAAGGCGCAGGCTCAGGCACGCACCGAATGGTGGCACCTTTTCTAAGTGCGGCTTGGACTAACTAGTCGCACTTGTTTCATGAACCAAGGAGAGCTGAATGACTGCGACGGCCGGCCCGATGAGGGGCGTGACGTCATATGGAGATCAAGGATTCAGTAAGTTTCTGCGCGGCGCCTTTTTGGCGGCCGCAGGTTACGACGGCGCGGACCTAAATCGCCCATTGGTTGGAATCACGGATCTGCGCTCCGACTACAACCCATGCCACCGCGGTATGGGCGAGATAATTGAAAATGTTAAACGCGGGGTGCTGCAAGGCGGTGCGCTGCCCATGGTTTTTCCTACGATGAGTTTGGGTGAGACGCTGCTTTCGCCAACTTCGATGCTCTTTCGCAATCTTTTGGCCATGGAGACTGAAGAACTAATTCGGGCGCAGCCAATGGATGCTGTCGTGCTAATCGGCGGCTGCGATAAAACAGTGCCCGCACAAATGATGGCGGCTGCGGTTAGCGAAGTACCGGTAATTCTTGAAGTTACCGGGCCGATGATTACCAATAGCTGGCAAGGTGAACGCCTCGGGGCATGTACTGACTGCAGGAGAATGTGGGCGAAATATCGCGCAGGTGATATTGACGAAAGTGAAGTTTCAGCTGTTGAAGGCGCACTGGCGACCACGTCGGGTACCTGCATGGTGATGGGGACTGCTTCGACCATGGCCTGCATGGCGGAGGCTTTGGGACTGATGCTTCCTGGTGGTGCGACCCCGCCATCACCAACCGGAGCCAGACTGCGCCACGCAACCGAGACGGGCCGAAGGGCGGCTGAGCTTGCCCACAGCCCCGTAACTCCGAGTCAGATTTTAGACCGGGCCGGGTTTTTAAACGCGCTTCGAGTGTTGGCAGCAATAGGCGGTTCAACAAATGCCATCGTGCACCTGCTGGCGGTGGCGCGGCGGGCCAAGGTTGACATCACCTTGAGGGATTTTGATCTGGTGGCAGCACAGACTCCTCTCCTTCTCGATTTAAAGCCTTCTGGTTCTGGGTACATGGAGGATTTTGACCATGCTGGTGGGCTGCCAACCTTGATGAAGGAATTGGCACCGCTCCTTGACCTAGAGCACATTGGGATAAGTGGTAATTCACTGGGTAGTGAATTATTGAGTGTCGCACCGCCACAGCCTTGGCAAAGCACCATTCGGACATTGGCGAAGCCACTCGGACCAGTTGGCGCCCTTGCAGTTCTAACCGGCACGCTCGCACCCGATGGTGCTGTGATTAAAACGTCGGCGGCAACGCAGGAGCTGATGCAGCACACTGGCCCAGCGATTGTGTTTGAAAGTTCAGATGATGTGGCGGCCAGAATTGATGATCCAGATTTAGTAGTTACCGCAAACCATGTTCTAGTGCTGCGAAACTCGGGCCCGGTCGGTGCCGGCATGCCTGAATCAGGGTCCATGGCCATCCCGCGAAAATTGGCGGAACAAGGTGTCACAGACATGGTCCGCGTTTCAGATGCCCGAATGAGCGGAACTTCATACGGCACCGTGGTGTTGCATTGTGCACCGGAGAGCGCGGTGGGCGGCCCGCTGTCATTGGTTCGAGATGGCGACCTAATCCGCCTAGACGTAGCTGCTCGCCGAATAGATCTACTTGTTGAGGAGCAGGAACTGGAAGCTCGCCGCCTGACTATAAAGAGGAATCCGAAGGCTGCTCGTGGTTGGCGGCGGCTTTACGAGGATCACGTCCTACAGGCGGATACGGGCGCGGACATGGACTTTCTGTGAATCCATTAGAGGTGATCCGGTGACGAAGGTTCAGGTCGAAGCTATTGCAATTAGCATCCCGATAGATCAACCGACCCGCATTTCTACTCGCATTCTTGGCGCCCGCGACTACGTGATAGTCAGAGCTACTAATGACGAATGTGCGGAGATGGGCCTTGGTTATGTGTATGCCGGAACCAACGGTGGCAGAGTCCTAGCGGCGTTCGTGCGGGAGTGCTTAGCGCCCTTACTTGAAGAACTTGATCAAGTAGACCCCGTTAGTGCCTGGGAAGCAATGTTTCAAGAGACCTTACTACTCGGTCGCCGAGGCCTAGCGATTCGCGCGATATCGGCAATTGACATTGCACTCTGGGATTTGGCCGCAAAGGCGGCTGCGCTTCCACTTGCGAAGATGCTAGGAGGCTCGGTTAAGCCAATCCCGGCGTATGCATCCGGTGGGTACTACCGTCCGCTCGAAGGCGATTGGGCTTCAGCGATTACTCGCGAGATCAAGATGAACCTCGAACAAGGATTTAGTAACCACAAGATAAAGGTAGGCGGGCTCTCAATAGAGGAGGATTCCAATCGCGTAAAAGCAGCGGTAACGGCTATGGAAGGTCGGGGCCGGCTAGCACTGGATGCAAACAACGCGTACAAGAGCATTGGTGAAGCATGTCGAGCGATTAGCGCATTTGAGCGTGCCGCTGGGGATATGGGAATCTGGTGGTTTGAAGAACCACTTTCACCTGAGGACATTCAAGGCCACGCTTTGATTAGAAAGCGCATTGATACCCCGGTTGCAACTGGTGAACTTGCTCAAACGCGTTATGAATTTCAGCGTCTCATCGAGGCTGACGCCGCAGATATCTTGCAACCCGATGTCGGTGTTATTGGGGGCGTGACCGAGTACATGAGAACCGTTCGCACCGCTGAGACATTTGGTATTTCAATCGCTCCGCATTGGCACGCCAACATGCATGTGCACCTAGCTGCGGCTTCGTCCAGTTGCATCGCTATTGAGCATTTTGCCCTGGAAAAAGATATCTATAACTTTGAAAAAGTTATTGAGCCATCACACAGGCTAAGTGTTGAAAATGGCATGGCGCAAATGTCAGATAAGCCAGGTTTAGGTATCGAACTGGACCAAGAAGCTCTAATCAACTACGCACTGGACGGTGAGCACTTATGGGTGGCCTAACCGCAGGGGGTGCCAATCTTGTCCAGGGATCGCAAATTTATATCGGCCCTGAACCGCTGCCTGAGTTCGTGTCCGCAGTCTCCAAAAGCGGGTGCAGCGTGGTGGATTCGATCGGTGAGGCCCAAGGCGTTATTTGGTTCGGGCGTGACCCTGCCCCTTTAGTGGGCGTGATTCCGCCGGGGGTTGACTGGCTGCAAATTCCAGATGCGGGAGTAGAGCGCTGGGTCAACGCGGGCTTCTTAGATCTTGACCTGGTTATGACAAGTGCAGGCGGGGTGTACGGGCAGCAAGTTGCCGAACATGCTCTCGCTCTAATACTGGCCTGTGCCCATCGGCTAGCCACTTTTGCACGGGCAACGAGTTGGGCACCTCATGAAGCTGAGGTGGCAGGGGTTTTCGGCCTGACGGTGGCTGTGATTGGCTCTGGCGGGATTGGGTCGGCACTAGTGCCAATGCTAAAGCCGCTCGGCTGCCGCGTTTTAGTGGTAAATCGATCGGGTACAAAGGTGCCCGAGGCGGATGAGACCTTTATCTTTGGCGAGCTGGACAGCATCTTGTCGGAGGTGGACATTCTGGTGCTTGCAGCTCCATCTACCACTGAAACTATTGGCTTGATAAACCTGCGGACCCTGCAACTAATGCGGCCTTCAGCAATGTTAGTTAATGTGGCTCGTGGGAATCTCATCGTTACCGCTGACCTAGTAGTCGCCTTGGAGCAAGGGCTACTTTCTAGTGTCGGGCTCGACGTTACGGATCCTGAGCCGCTCCCAGATGGGCACCCGCTCTTTGGGCACCCTCGAGTTTTAATCACCCCGCACGTCGCTAATCCACCCGCAAGGAAAAGGTCTACTTTCGCTAAACATATATCAGCAAATTGTGAATTATTTCGCACTGGGAAAATGTTGAATTGCATTGTTGAGAGGGGGCGAGGGTATTGAATTGTGTTAGCAGTACAAGTTCGGAGAGCTTTGAATACGAATATGCAAATGCCAACACAGAAAGGGATCAACGTGAGTAACACACATCTGATCAAGCGTCCACTCCCGGAAATCGCGGACGTTCTCATAATCGGGGCGGGAGCATCCGGTTCGGTTGCAGCCAAAGAGCTCTCGGTAAATGGCTTTCAAGTAGTTTGCTTGGAGCAAGGTGACTGGACCCCGGCTAGTGACTTTGCGGGAGACAAAGCCGAATGGGAATTAGTTAAGCAGAAGAAGTGGCATCCCAACCCAAACGTTCGAGGAGGACCTTCGGATTATCCTGTTAACACGGATGAATCAGATGTAAATCCACTTATGTATAACGCTGTGGGCGGAAGCACCGTTCTCTATGCCGCGCACTGGTGCCGATTTCTGCCATCCGACTTTCAGGTAAAGACGATGGACGATGTAGCCGATGACTGGCCATTTACCTACGAAGACCTCCTTCCCTTTTACGAAGAGTTGGATCGCGACATGGGCACCTCGGGCCTCGGCGATGATACGGCGTACCCTGACGGTGCAGGTTTCCCGCTACCGCCACTACCAATTGGTAAGTACGGCGAGATTGCCGCGAAAGGCATGAATAAGTTGGGCTGGCACTGGTGGCCAGGCCCCAACTCAATCGCCTCCCGTGAGTATGGCCATCGCCCTGCGTGCCTTCGCTACGGCGCCTGCCTGACAGGTTGCCCGGTCGGGGCAAAGGCAAGCACTGACCTAACCCATTGGCCCCAAGCCCTCGAAGCTGGGGCGCAGTTAGTGACAGGTGCGCGGGTTCGCGAAATCACCGTTGATGAGAACGGCTTAGCCAACGGGGCAACCTACATAGATCGTGAAGGTAAAGAGCACCACCAGAAAGCAGGCATCGTCATCATGGCTGCAAATGGTGTAGGTACACCTCGGCTCCTGCTCAACTCAAAATCAGAGAAATATCCGAATGGGTTAGCGAACTCAACCGATCTAGTTGGCCGGCGGTTGATGATGCACCCGTATGCGGCTGTCGTCGGAACATATGACGAGGAGCTTGAGAGCTGGTTGGGGCCGGCCGGCCAGTCACTCCAATCCATGGAGTTTTACGAGACGGATAAATCACGCGGGTTCGTTAGAGGCGCTAAGTGGAATCTAATGCCCACGGGCGGACCTTTGGGTATGCGTTCAGGGTATGGCGGTCGACCGGTTGAAGAATCTTTCGGTGTCAACTTCCACCGCAACCTAAAGAAGGTTTTAGGGCGCTCATTTGAGTGGGGAATCATCGCGGAAGATCTTCCCGATGATGACAATCGCGTCATTCTCGATCCAGAAATCACCGATTCAGATGGCATCCCGGCCCCCAAGCTCATCTACAAGAGTTCAGAAAACACCTCGAAGATGATCGAATTTCACGTGGCTCGAGCAGTTGAGGCACATGAGGCGGCGGGAGCCACTTCGATAGCAATCACCAGTTTGATGCGAGATTGCGGGTGGCATTTGCTGGGCACCGCCCGCATGGGTAACGACGCCAAGACCTCAGTTGTTGACCAGTGGGGTAAGTCGCACGATGTACCTAATCTGTTCATCATCGACGGGAGTGTTTTTGTGACTTCCTCAGGCGTCAATCCAACAGCCACCTTGATGGCTAATGCATTGCGGTCGGCGCGACATCTCGTGGAGACACGCGAAACCCAAATAACGTCCAAATAATTCTGCGTGAAAGGAGTTCAGACATGCTTACCGACGAACAACGACAGATTTACTCAAGAATGGCCGACCTACTGATCCCAGATGCTGAAGGCCAACTGTCGGCTAGCCAAGCCGAAGTTCCAACGGTGTGGATCGATAAGGCCTTGGAGTATCGCCCAGATCTAGTGCCGGCTTTTAATGAAGCGATTAGCGTAGGTGCGCAGCACGATGCCGCTGAAGCGATACAACTTCTAAATGTTGAAAACCAAATTGCGTTTGACGCCTTGGGTGTCCTGACCTCTGGGGCCTATTTCCTCAATCCCAAAGTGCAGAAGTTGATCGGTTACCCAGGGCAGGTACCAACTCCGGCACATGACGACACGGGCAACTACATCGACATGTTGGCTGAGGTGGTTGAGCGTGGGCCAATTTATCGGCCAACTATCAAAGTCTAGGCACAACAGGCAACAAATTGCTCCAGTGCAGTGGTGTCAACAAGTGGCACCACTGCACTGGGCATAGAAATTCACTAGAAGGAGTTCCACGTGGTTGAGTCATTTGATGTCGCCGTAATAGGTGGCGGCATCGTCGGGTTAGCGTTGGCCGATGCCTGGCTTGCGCGAAATCCAGGCGACCGCGTAATTGTTCTTGATAAGGAGCCAACCGTTGGCCTCCATGCATCAGGCCGCAATAGTGGGGTTCTTCACGCAGGATTTTACTATGCTCCAGATTCCCTAAAAGCGCAATTGACCCGTACGGGCAATCAGCAGTTGCGCGAATTTTGCTCCGAGCGCGGGGTACCGATTCTTGAGTCGGGCAAGGTAGTTGTCACCCAGTCATATGACGAGGTACCTCGGTTGGAGAAACTTTTCGAGCGCGGGGTAGCCAACGGGTGCACGCTTGAAGTTATTGATGAAAAGCAGCTGGCGGAGATTGAGCCACTAGCAAAGACCCACGGCAAAGCACTTTGGTCACCCTTGACGGCAGTTTCTTCACCCACCGGTGTCACTCAAGGGCTAGCAGATCGAGTGCTCGAAAGGGGTGGCGAAATACGCATGAATTCACCGGTAACAAAGGCCGGGCCGGGCTGGGTTGAGGTCGCGGGGATTCAGCGGATCAAAGTCGGACACATAATAAATGCAGCGGGGCTCTACGCCGATCGAGTTGCTCACTGGTTTGGCGTTGGGTTGGAATACCGGATGCTGCCGTTCAAAGGACTTTACTGGTACGGGAATTGGCCAAAAGGTACTTTGAAAAGACACGTGTACCCGATACCTGATCTTCGAAATCCATTCCTCGGCGTTCACGTCACCGTGACGGTTGATGGGGCAGTGAAATTAGGGCCAACCGCTATACCTGCTTTTTGGCGCGAAGACTACGGGAATTTATCCGATTTTGTACCCAAAGAGGCCTGGCAAATTGCCAGCTTGTACCCGCGTTTCCTAATGAGCAAGCACCACGACGTGCCGGGCCTGCTGCGCACTGAATTCCCGAAGTATGTGCGCAGTCACCTAGTTAAACAGGCTCAAGCTTTGGTACCTTCAGTGGAAGTTCGGGATTTTAAGACAAAAGGCAAGCCCGGTGTGCGCGCGCAATTGTTCCACTTACCAACACGTAAGTTGGAAATGGACTTCATAGTTGAATCGGGGGCGCAATCGACCCATGTTTTGAATGCGGTTTCTCCTGCCTGGACGAGTGCACTGGCGGTAGGTGATTACGTCGTTGCGCGGATTCATGATGGTGGCTCCATGGGTGAAAACTCGAATGAAGAGCAATAGTGGTGTTTGTGAAGCGAGACGGAAGGTTAATAATGTCAGTTGAGAATTTGATGGCGGCTATCGCGACATGCAAAGTATTTGATTTGGAGCACGATCGGTATGTCGGAGCGGCAATCTATCCGGCACATTGGCCGGGTTTTGTTTACACTCTCCATCGTCACCACGAGGTGGTAGCGGGCCACGCTCGCTCGAGCGCATCAGGTACTTTGATAATGCAGGAGCACTCAGGCACTCATATCGACGCCTTATGCCACCAAGCAATTGACATGGAGATGTTTGGCGGAATTAAAGTTGATCCGACCGTACAGACACCTAGAGGGTTCACCGAGCTGGGTGCCGAAACCATTACCCCAATCTTGCGGCGTGGTGTCTTACTTGATATTCCGAAATCCAAGGGAGTCGATTTCCTTGAAGCCGGCTACCTGATCACCGCGGACGATCTGCAGTCGGCAGCCGATGGCCAAAACGTGGCTATCAATGCCGGAGATTGTGTACTTGTTCGGACAGGATGGGGCCAGAACTTCGAGGACGCTGACGGTTACCTCGCTGCAGCTGGTGTCGGGGCGGACGGCGCACGTTGGCTTGCAGAGAAATCGCCATTCTTATGTGGGGCCGATAACGTCGCATTCGATGTACCTGAGAACCGAGATATCGAACTTGGGTTTTTGCCTTCGCACTCAATTTTGATAGTGGAAAAGGGTATTTATATTGTAGAAAATCTCAACCTCGAAGGTTTGGCCGCGGCAGGCTGCCATGAGTTTGCCTTCATTTGCCTTCCGCTAAAACTTCGCGGCGTAACTGGGTCACCGGTTCGGCCAATTGCTCTTGCAAATGCTCTCTAAATAATCAACCAATTAATACGAAAGGAAAACTAAGTGAGCACTGTTAGTTATGAAATGGCACAGAAGGCAATTTCCGCTGCCCTTGCCAAGGCAAAGGAGATCGGATCCCCCTCATCAATAGCAGTAATAGATTCAGGGCGGGAGTTGGTCTCTTTCGCTCGCATGGATGGTGCGCTGCTCGCCAGTGTCGCGATTTCACAGGCCAAGGCTTACACCGCGAGATCCCTTAACTCAGCAACTAAGGATGTAGCAGATTGGGTGCAGCCTGGAGGCCCGCTATATGGCCTTGAGACCGCGCATCTTTCGGTCGGCCGCGCTCTGGTTGTTTTCGGTGGCGGGGTTCCCATTACCGTAAATGGCGAAGTTGTAGGTGCAGTGGGCGTGGCCGGCGGATCAGTGGATCAAGATCACGAGATCGCAGCGGCGGGCGCAGCGGCGCTTGGAGCGTGAGCTGTGTCTGACATGCGCCAGTTAGTTGGAAAACGGGTAGTAATGACCGGAGGCGCGGCCAATATCGGCCGCGCCTCGGCATTGCTGATGGCCCGGCACGGGGCAACCGTTGCTATTGGGGATCTAGATTTCGAGGGTGCGTTAGAGACAGTTTCCCTTATCGAAAAAGAGGGTGGCAAAGCACTCGCCCAGAAAGTTGATGTGACCCAAGAGTCAGAGGTCGCGGCTTTCGTCGCGGCGGCAGCTGAATTCATGGGCGGCATTGACGTTGGATTCTTTAATGCTGGCCTACAAAGATCAGGGCGGGTTGAAGAGTTTTCGGTAGATCAATGGGATGCACTGTTCACGGTGAATCCGCGGCACTGCTTCTTGATGGCAAAGTACGCGGTGCCGCACTTGCGTGACGCAGGGGGAGGCTCCATCGTTCTCATGTCATCGGTGGCTGCGGTTAAAGGTGGCCCGGGCATGACCGCATACTCTGCTTCGAAAGGTGCTATCACCGGTTTTGGGCGAGCGCTGGCTGCCGAATTGGCCCCCGATCAGATTAGGGTGAATGTCTTGTGCCCAGGTTGGGTAGACACGCCGTTCAACCAACCGGCAATTGACTTCATGGGCGGCACCGTTGCACAAAATTCTGTGGTTTCACAGATAGTGCCACTTGGTCGTCAGGCGGTGCCAGCGGAAATTGCCGAGAGCGTTGTTTTTCTGGCGTCCGATATGTCGTCGTACATGACGTCTCAGATAATCCTGGTCGATGGCGGCGTCTTCTAGGGACCTGTAAGCAGGGACATATCTAGCTAGGAAGGGGGGATGGCAATCATGAGTGCAGTGCCACATTTACTGCGCATGGCGATCGAGGTACCAGATCTTGATATTTGGATTTCCAAGTGGGAACGAATTATCGGACCAGGGTTCGAAACCATGACGGTGCAACAGCCAACCGGCGATGTACTGATTGCCATCCACCCTGCTGGAATTGAGCTGGTTCAATCAAGGGAAGAAAAGCTTGGTTTACGTAGTTTCCATCTGGCAGTAGAAGATATCGACGAAGTGGTGCCCGTTCTAGACGAGCTTGGATGGGATTCGATGCGAGGCCCAGTAGTGCAAGGGCGCCAGCATCAAATCGTGTCAGCCGAAGGCCTCCGAATGTTATTGGTTGAAGTGGCGGCAAAGTGAATGCGCCCGAATCCACTTTGGAAATACCGTCGGGGCCACCCCTGCAGGTAGCCGATATCCGGACGGCAATCATCAGGTACGAGTTAGCCAACCCAATTCAGTATGGGCAGTGGCGGATAACCCATCGCGAGTTTGCATTGGTCCGAGTCGATACGGTGGATGGATATTCAGGTTTCGCCTATGGCTTGACACGCGATGGCCCGATTTCTGAAGTTATTTCCAGATCGGTGACCCCGATTTACAAAGGAATGATTTTCGAAAGTCCAGCGGATGCTTTCTACCGGTGCAGGTTGACTTCGCACGCTGTACTTTCTGCTGGTACCGGTATGCGCGCGCTATCTTTGGTCGACATGGCTGCTTGGGATGCATTGGCCAGGGTACGCGGGAAGTCAATAACCAATCTATTAGGTGGTGAGCCAACACCTCGCCTTGCAACTTCTATCATTGGGTACCCGCCAGGGATGTCAGCACAGGGAATTTACGATGAAGTTGATGGGCTCCACGATGCCGGGTGGCGAAGATTTAAGGCCCCCATCTCACCTGATTTGGATCTCACCTTAAGTCGAATGAAGTCGGCGCGAGATGCCGCTCGTGGTGGGTGGCTCGGTTTCGACTTCAATTATTCAATGTCTGATGTCAAAGACGTTGTGGCTTTTGCTACTCGGCTCGATGATCTCAATCTCGGTTGGATCGAGGATCCATACCCGCCAGGTGATGCCAGCGCGGTCGCAGCGATTCGCTCGCAGGTTTCCATGCCCGTTGCCGTGGGTGATGACCAAGGCGGATCGTACTACCCTGAAGCGCTGTTATCGGCTAATGCGATAGACGTGCTCCGCGTCGATATAACGGCAAATGGTGGAGTAACCGGGCTCGCGAAGGTCGTTGCGCAGGCTAGTAACGCCGGTATACCCATCTCGCCACATATGTTTCCGCACTTTCATACCAGGGTCCTTGATGGTTTGGGGGTCGCGGATTATCCGGCCGAATGGGGAGTTCCAGGAGCTGGCGTGCACCCGATGGATGACGAACTTGAACAGCCAGTCCTTAGTGATGGTGTCATGGAGCCACTGGCACCCGAGGCAGGATTTGGGCGGGTAGTGAATATGGGTTGGGTTAGTCGACAATCTGTGTCTGATCCGCTCGAAGTTTTGCGCGAAATTCCAGAGGGTGTGTGCGTCTGATGATTCAGGCGCAAATTTTGCGAGAAGATAAGGGGATGTGGAGTCACTATGACCAGTAGTCGCTTTGGAGTTAACGACAAGGTAGTCGTGGTGACAGGCGCAGGACGTGGCCTAGGGCGAGGTATTGCGATTGCCTTCGCTGAAGGCGGAGCACAAGTTGTTCTTGTTAGCCGGACAAAGTCCGAGCTCGATGAAACCGCCAGTATGGTGAAAGAAGCCGGCTCGGTTTCCAAAATTGTCATCGCCGATCTGACCGACCTTGACGGAATCTCCGCGTTGGCTAGCACCCTTTGGGATTCGTTCGGGCGAGTTGACGTAGTTGTGCAGGCCGCCGGAAGGCAACTACGGAAAGCATCTGCAGATGTCACGGTAGCTGAGTGGCGAGCAATTCTTGACCTGAATCTGTCAGCACCGTTCCTGCTAAGTGCGGCACTTGGCAAGATGATGGTCGAGTCACATGTTGCGGGCCGACACATATTTATTGGCTCACTCGCGAGTAAAATAGGGCTACCCAATGTGGTGCCATATGCGGCGACTAAGAGTGGAGTCGTAGGGGTTGTCCATGGGCTGGCGCGGGAATGGGCAGCTGACGGCGTTACCGTCAATGCCGTTCTCCCTGGATACTTCGACACTGAACTTACGCGGGACCTGCTTTCCGACCCGGTCAGGTCTAACTGGGTCATGTCGCGAATACCTATGGGCCGCCTTGGAGACCCACAAGACGTTGCGTCAGCCTGCTTATTTTTTGCATCAGATGCCGCGAAATATGTAACAGGGGAAACCCTCGCCGTAGATGGTGGATGGTTAGCAACGTGAGTCAAAAGGAGCAAGTAATGAGATCACTTCAAAAAACAGGGTTAGGCCCAGAAAGCACCTTCGTCACTGACCTTCCCATGCCAACTGCCGGAGCCGGTGAAGTGATCATGCGTGTTGAAGCCTGTGGGCTGTGCGGAAGCGATTTGCACGCTTGGCGTACTGATCCAGGCTATGAGTGGGTAAAGCCACCGGTAGTGCTCGGTCACGAAGTCGTCGGGACGATTATTGAAGTCGCACTCGGAGTGCACGGCTGGAACATTGGTGACCGCGCCGTTGTGGTCTCAATTCAAGGTTGCCTAGATTGCGTAGATTGCCACGCTGGGAATACACAGCGTTGCCAAACGCGCCGAGTCATTGGTCTCTCATATGACGGTGGCATGTCTGAGTATGTGCGTGTTTCCGCTTCGTACTTGGTGCCTGTGGATGCGAACATGAAAGCGGAGGTAGCCGCCGCAGTTGAACCGCTCTCGGTTGCAGCGCATGTGACTTTGACCGTTGGTGGGGTGGTTAGTGGGCAACAGGTTGTAGTTTCCGGAGCCGGCTTTGTTGGCATTGGGTGTGCCCTCATTGCGCGCCAGGCAGGCGCAGACGTAATACTCGTCGGAGCCCCCCGCGATGCCGTGTTTCGGCTGCCGGCAGCAGCGGCCCTGGGTATAAAAACGCGAACAGTTGACGAACAAAACTGGGGTAATCCAGATATTTGGATCGAAGCCTCCGGTGCTCCGAGCGCACTTGAAATGGCTTTTGCCGATACCCGGACGGGGGGCCGCATCGCAGTTGTGGGGATGTTTTCCCAGCCGGCAACGGCAAATATGAATTTTCTGGTCCGCCACGAACTGGAAGTACGAGGGAGCTACGCCTCGGTCGAGTCGGATTACCGCCTGGTAATTGACATGATCTCTTCTGGACGATTAGAGGTTGACTCGCTGCTGGAGAAATTTGCGTTGGAGGATGCAACTTTGGCCCTTGAAGCAGCAGCAGAATCTAGAACACTCAAACCAATATTAATTCCCGGAAATTAACTAGTTCACCAAATAGTCCAAGCATTCAAGTCCGAGAAGGGAGAGGAAATGAGATTTGGAATATCGTTTGCATCACACCTGAAGGCCCTTGAAGTACTGCCCGAGGCAGAGAAACTTGGCTACGACGTTGCTTGGTTCTATGACACACCGGCGGTCAATAGTGACCCATTTGTGGTGATGGCACTTGCGACACAGGTTACAAAGACGATGGAACTTGGCCTAGGTGTCGCTATTCCGCATCTTCGTATGCCTCATGTTTTGGCGACAGCAATCGGAACGCTAAACGTCCTTGCGCCAAAGCGAATCGTTCTTGGATTCGGCACAGGTTTTACGGGAGCACTGTCCATCGGCACTAAACCCACACCCTGGGCCGTTTTAGCGGATCACCTGGAAGTTACCCGAGCGTGGATGGCTGGTGAGCAGGTCGATATGACGGTGAAAGGTGTTAAGCGCCCCGTGCGCCATCTACATCCAGACCGCGGGTATATCAATACCACCGACGTGGTGCCCATTTACGTTAGTGCTGTTGGGCCAAAGGGTGTCGAAGTTGCGGGTAATTTGGCTGACGGGCTTTGGACTCTCAGCGTTGATCGGCGCCCTGACCCCGAGTTGCTTGGTGCAGTGATTGCGGAAGCGCGCGCGCTCGCAACACCGCGTGGGGTCAGCATGCCGTCTGTATTATTAACAGCTGTTGCGGTGCAGGGTGCCGATGAGCCATTTGACTCTGACCGGCTACGTTCGTTTATAGGCCCTTGGGTAACTACGTATTTCCATAGTATGCATGCATTTTTCGCCGAAGATGGACCCTCGACGCGTGATACCTGGAAGCAAAGCAGTCAGTTAGCGGCCGAAGGGATCTCACCAGCCCTTGAAGAGGCTGCGCAAGCGTACTTCAAAGAGATAATCATGAATCTCCCGCAAGTAGCTCCTTGGATAACACAGCACACAGGACACAGCACTTTCGTAAGGCCAGAGGAAGAGAAATTCATAACCGGAGACCTCATTAACTTGCTCGGGATGGTGGGGCCGGCTGAGCAGCTAATCGAGGAGATCCACCAATTGGAGTTGGCAGGGCTCTCGGAGATTGTTTGGCAGGTAGTACCTGGGCACGAGGCGGAAGTTATTCGATTCGGCAAAGAGGTAATTGCGCCATATCGGGCCCTTTATGGCTGATCTAGAACCGCACTTAGTTGAGCCCGTGTACGACCTTGCTGTCCGGCCATGGACAAACATGTACCCACCAGAAGTACCGAGTTCGTATGTAGCGCGGGTCCGCAATGGTGTGGAGATGTTCCAGATCGGTCTGGATGAGCGTCCCGACGGCCCTGCCATGCACTTCTTTGATCAAACCATGACCCACAGGCAGGCTGGCGACTATGCACACTCGGTGGCCGCGGGCTTAGCGGACCTTGGAGTGAAGCCGGGTGACCGCGTGGGCCTGTACCTGCAAAATGATCCACAGTTTGTAATTTCCCTTCACGCCATCTGGCTATTGGGGGCTATCGGCGTGATGCACAACCCAATGTTGAAGGCACGTGAATTGAAATATCAGCTCGACGACGCTGGCGTTACTGTATTAATCTGTCTTGAAAGCCTCTACGAGACAGCGCTTGAAGCAATTGGTGGTACTAAAACCTCGCACCTTGTCGTGACCTCAGAATTCACTTTCGCTGGTGAAAACCCCGCGCCAATCCTTGGTAAAAAAATGGCCTTGGATCTTGGCGAGGCCCTTTCGTTAGAGAAAATATTCGCGGACTACTCAGGACGGCAAGTTGAGCCTTACTCTGCTGACCCATCCGAGGTAGCTCTACTTTGTTTCACATCCGGAACTACGGGTCCGGCGAAAGCAGCCATGATTACGCATCAGAATGTGGCTTATGGTGAGATCTACTTGCAGGAAGGTCGCGTCGGTCCAGAAGACGTCGTGATGGCCGGAGCACCGATGTTCCATGTAACAGGAATTACCGGACATATTGCCGCGGCCAGGCTAAATGCAGCACCGATGGTGATGTTCCACCGATTTGACCCGGGTGAGTATTTGCGCTGGTTAGAGCACTGGCGGGGGACGTTTTCCATTTTGGCGCTCACTGCCTACATCGCAATAATTAATCATCCAGACCTTCCAACACGAGACATTTCGTCATTGACCAAAGTTTTTACGGGCGGTGCCCCAGTTTCGCCAGCGATGATTGCAAGGTTCGAGGAAGTAACCGGAAAGTACATGCACAACACGTATGGAATGACGGAGACGTCATCGCCAACACATATGGTTCCGTATGGCATGCGGGCGCCAATTGATCCAATTACCGGGGCTTTAGCAGTTGGTCTTCCTGCCTCAAATGTTTATTCAGCAATCGCTGATCTTGAAACCGGCGCACTATTAGGCCCGGGTGAGATCGGTGAAATTATTTCCATGGGGCCCGATGTTGTCCCGGGGTACTGGAATAAGCCCGCTGAGTCCGCCCATGCCCTTCGAGGTGGGGTCATGCACACCGGTGACGTCGCGACACGAGATGTGGATGGCTGGTTCTTTCTGATCGATAGGGCCAAAGATTTAATCATTGTTAGTGGCTACAAAGTTTGGCCGCGTGATGTTGAAGATGTCCTCTATGAGCACCCGGCGGTTTTAGAGGCGGCAGTTATTGGCGTGCCAGATGATTACCGTGGAGAAACGGTCAAAGCTTTCGTTTCGTTGCGCCCCGGATACGAATCCACAACAGCAGAAGAGCTGCTAGCTCACTGCAAGGAGCTCTTGTCGGCGTATAAATACCCTAGGTTGCTTGAAATTGTCCCGGAAATACCGAAGACCGCGACCGGGAAAATTCTTCGCCGAGAACTCCGCGCCTAGCTACTGGCTAAGGTGGCGACGGCCTTTCCGGTAAATGTTCGATCTTCTAGCCCACTAAGTATTTCTGGGATCTCTGAGAGGTCACAGCAGGTCGGAGTTAGCGGTACTAGATCACCGCTTTGAATGAGTTCGAATATTTGCATCCACTGCTGCGCCATAAATTCTGGATGAACCATTGCGTAGGCTCCCCAGCCGACGCCAACAACTTCGATGTTATTCAGCAGCAGTCGGTTCGTCTTGACGGTTGGAATTTCGCCGGATGTGAATCCAAGAATGAGGAGCTTGCCGAGAGGTGCCAAAGAGCGCAGTGAATCGGTAACTCGATCCCCACCGACTGGATCAACCACGATGTCAACTCCGCGCCCATTCGTAATCGACTTCACCTCTTGCAGGAATCCTTCTACCCCGATAACGTAATTGGCTCCGGCGCTTTTGGCTAAGGCCTGCTTAGGGGCATCAGAGGCAACTGCAATAACTTCGGCACCTATCGCCCGGGCTAGTTGAATTGAAGCGAGGCCCAACCCACCGCCTGCTCCGTGGACTAGCACGGTATCGGTGGGGAGAATCCTTATTCGGGTGTGAAGGGCAAAATGCGCGGTGAGGAAATTAATTGGTAGCGACGCGCCTTGTGCGAAAGTAACACCATCCGGAAGCGGAAACACTCGATCTTGTTCCACCGAAACATACTCTTGATATCCACCCATATGGCAATAGGCGGCTACGCGCTGCCCAGGGGCAAGGGCTGAATTAACGGGAGTTTCAACCACAACTCCGGAGATTTCTGATCCAGGGGTGAATGGGAGGTCTGGTAGGTATTGATACTGCCCCTTCGATAAAAGCAAGTCCGGGTAAGCAACGCCAGCAGCGGAGACTTTGATTAAAACTTCAGTGCCCTGCCGGGTCGGTATTTCCAACTCGCTTAATTGCATGGCGGTTGGCCCCTCGAAATTCACTATCTGCAGAGCCTTCATTGGCTAACTCACCTTCCCGGCTTGAGTAGAGGCGCGGACAGTGCCAAATGCGAGTTCGACGTACCTACTGGCAAGATCACTTGGGCTAAGTGAACCTCTTGGGTCATACCAAGAGGCCACGGAGGCACCCATGTTCAAAACAGCCCTCGTCGCTTCGGTTGGGTAAATGGTCTTGAAGGAGCCATCTTGAATTCCATTTGCAATGACATCACGGAACATATGTTCTTGCTCGTCGCGAAGTGCAATAATCAATTTGCGCCCCGATGGATTAAGGCTTCTAATTTCCGTGGAGGCAACGAAGGCATCAGCTTGCCGAGTCGCGTGGAATAGAATCCAAGAATTGACCAAAGCCCGCAGTTGGGCGTGTGGAGAAGAGTCAGCGGCCATAAGTGCTGAACGCGTCGAAGACATCAGATCGCTCATCACGGTGATCATGATTTCGTGCAAGATTTCTTGCTTGGATGAAAAGTGGTGGTAAATAGAAGCGACGGTCATGCCAGAACCCTTGGCGATATCGCGCATTGAGGTGCCGTGAAAGCCGAGTGCATAGAAATTAGAAATTGCTGACGAAAGCACTGCATCTTTTCCACGCAAAGCCTGATTTGCGCTAACTCGAGTATCAGATGTCACTGCGCAGTTCTCTCTTTAGAATCTTTCCGGTTGGATTACGCGGTAACTCATCAATTAATCGGATATCGCGCGGGATTTTATAGTCGGCAATCAAAGGGCGGCAAAATTCTCGAATTTCATCTACAGCAGGCACATCAGCACCTTCGAGAACTACGAAAGCAACCAAGTCCTCGCCGAGGTCAGGGTGGGATTTCCCTACCACGGCAGCCTCGCGAATTGCCGGGTGCAGGCTCAGAGCATTTTCAATCTCGATCGATGCAACATTAAGGCCTCCGCGAATAATGATGTCCTTCTTCCTATCGTGCACAAATAGGAAGCCCTCCTCGTCAATCTTGACTAGGTCTCCGGTATATAGCCAGCCATCGCGTAGTGCTGCTGAGGTTTCTTCCTCGTTCCGATAGTAGCCGACCATCGTTGCTGCCGACTGCAATAGTAATTCACCGATACCAGGGGGTTTTACATCTAATCCTGATTCATCAACAACTCTAATACGCACTCCAGGCATACCCTGTTTACCAATTGATCCCGCTTTAGCCAAGGCATACTTACCTGGCAGGGTAACTCCTGGGTTACCAGATTCTGTTTGCCCAAAAACATTCATGATTTCGGCGCGTGGGAATAGTTTCTGGTAAGTCGCAATCTGATGGGGCGAAACTGACGCGCCGCCGTGAAATGCAAGTCGAACACTTGTTAGATCTATTGGTTCACTCGGGCTGGCACTTGCCATGTATCCATAAATTGAAGGAACAGCACCGACAATTGTTGCGCGCTCCATCTCTATCTCGCGCATAAGGGGCTCGGCCTGGACATTTGTTGAGATAACGTAGTGTGCGCCGGCCGTGCAAGCCGTGAGAAGGCTGGTGTGCACTCCGGAACTGGTAAAAAAAGGAAATGGGGTAAGGAGCACATCGTCGTGTCGAGTGCCAGCAAAGCGCGCGAGAATATGGGCAGCTGCCACGCAGTTTTGATGCGTGAGCATTACGCACTTAGGCGCTGCTGTGGTCCCCGATGTGAATAGCCAATCAGCCATGTCACTGGGCACCACCCGGGGAAGGCTAGCCGTTGCCGCGACTAGATCTATGTCCTGCAACTGGCTGAAGTCGATCATGTTCTTCTCGGGTTCCGCGCCAGCGACGAAGATAAGCGGCGGATTTTCAAGGCCATCGCGAACAGCACGAGCGTGTTCTAGGTACGAGGCCTCAACGATCAGCGCCGAAATTTCGGCGTAGCGCGCAAGTGGAAGCACCTCGGTTGGGGTAAGGCGCCCATTAATCGGCAAAGCGACAGCGCCGGCCTTATGTGCACCGAGGTAGGAAAGCACGCCTTCGATCCCGGCATTATTGGAAGTCATGAAGGCAATGCGCTCACCAGGCTTGATCCCAAGTTTAAGAAAGCTTGCCGCGGTTCGGGTGGTGAGCTTGTCAAGCTCACCGTAGGTGAGAGTCCGACGACCACCGTAGGCGCTACTTGCCGTTACGGCTGAGGCGTCCGGAGACCAATTTGCATAGGCCCCGAAGATGTCACTCATGACTTCGGCGCTGTCGGTCGGTAATCCGTGATCTGTCACGATTCCTCCCCAAGCCAGAACTCGAACTCAACCGCTCTGCCTACCGTACGTTCGAGTGTTTTGTGAAGCAGAAAAGCTGCATACAGGTGCGTAATCCAGTGAGATTAGCCTAAAAGTGGCGATTTGGAAGGATCTTCGGCTAAGATTTGGGCTACCGAACGATCACTAGGTTAGGAGCCGGGTATGGCGGGTGTGGTGCTCCCGGTTCAATCCCAACTCGATCTTGAGAGTCTGCGAAGCTATCTGGCTGTTGTATTAGCTGAACCGCCGGAAGGGGACCTGTCAGCCCGGCTGGTACCCGGTGGGCGATCCAACCCAACATTTGAAATTTCTGACGGCGACAAGAGCTGGATTTTGCGCCGGCCGCCATTTGGGCTCGTTCTGCCCACGGCGCACGATATGGCGCGTGAGTATCGAGTGCTATCGGCACTTCGTGACAGCCTTGTCCCGGTACCTACAACGCTTGCGTATTGCATGGATCCTGAAGTAATAGGCGCACCGTTCTATTTGATGGAAAAAATAGAGGGCGTCACCATGCGCAATCATGCAGACACAGCCTTGATGACAGATCAAGATCAGGGCGTATTGGCCGATGGAATGACAAGTACATTGGCCGCACTTCACGAAGTGAATCCTGACGCAGTAGGGCTCGCTGATTTTGGTAACCCGCAGGGGTTCCCGGAGCGACAAGTCGCACGCTGGCGAAAGCAATGGGCGGCCGGTCACCTAGTAGAGCGGCCGCAGCTTGATCTACTTTTTGATCGCCTTGGCAGCTGCGTACCCAAGGTGCTGTATCCGGGGATCATTCATGGGGATTTCAAGGTCGACAACCTCATGGTTGACACTAAAAACCGTGGTCGAATCCTTGGCGTCTTAGACTGGGAAATGTCGACATTCGGCGACACGATGGCTGACCTAGGTGTCTTCGCTTGCTTTTGGGATGAAGAAGGTCGCGAAAGCAACCCGGTTTCTGCTGGGACAACGGCCCATAAAGGCTTTCCAAGCCGAGATGACGCATTAAACCAGTACGCAAATCACCGGAATATTGACCTGCCGAATATCGACTGGTACATAATCTTGGCATATGTGAAACTCGCTGTGATCCTTGAGCAAATTCACGTTAGGCATGTTCGAGGGCTCACTGTCGGCGATGGCTTCGACGACACTGGTGCGATGGTCGACGTTCTAATTGCAAGTGCTTGCGAGTGGGCAGCAAAGACAAGTGTCCCGGGGTTAAAAATATGATTTCCGCCCAGGTAGCAAAATCAGTAGAAAGTTCAACGTCTAGCTAGGAGTGTCCGTGGATTTCGCATACAGCCCTAAAGTGATTGACCTGCAGGCGCGGCTTACGCGCTTTATTCAAGATTACGTAATACCGGCAGAAGCAACGGCTGAGGAGTTCCACGAAGCGAACCCGGGTACATGGGGCCCACCTCCAGTGATGATGGAGTTGAAGAATGAGGCGAAAAAGCAGGGCCTTTGGAATCTCTTCCTTCCAGAAGATAACCGCGGGGCTGGCCTTTCCAATCTGGAATACTCACCGCTCGCTGAATTAACCGGCTGGAGTCCCTTTCTTGCGCCGGAGGCGGTCAACTGCTCACCGCCCGATACCGGCAATATGGAGCTACTTTCCAGATACGGCACGCCTGCGCAACAAGACCAATGGTTGAAACCGCTACTTGCAGGCGATATCAGGTCATGCTTTTCGATGACCGAACCAGATGTCGCAAGTTCTGATGCAAATAACATTTCCCTGAGTGTGCGCGATGACGGCGACAATTGGGTGATTAACGGCACCAAATGGTGGTCAACGGCAGCCATGCGCCCAGATTGCAAGGTAGCACTGGTAATGGGCGTGACTGATCCAGACGCAGCAATAGGCAAGCGGCACAGCATCATTCTTGTTCCCTTTGACGCAGCCGGATTGACACTGGTTCGCTCGTTAACGGTGTTCGGGTTCAAAGACCTGCATGAGGGCGGACATGCCGAGGTACGTTTTGAAAATGTGACGGTGCCTAAGGAGAACATCCTTGGTGAGCGCGGTGCAGGGTTCTCTGTTGCTCAGGCACGCTTAGGTCCGGGCCGGATTCACCATTGCATGCGGCTCATCGGGATGGCGGAAAGGGCAATCGCGATGATGACCGCGAGGGCGAAGACTCGAGCGCCGTTTGGAGTGCTGTTAGCTGATCAGGGTGTAGTGCAAACGTGGGTAGCCGATGCTAGAACGCAGGTAAATGCCGCTCGTCTTCTCGTACTTCAAGCTGCGTGGCGCATGGATGTCGAAGGCAATAAAGCGGCCAGGCATGACATCGCGGCCGCTAAAATCATGGTTCCGCAGGTAGTAAAAGATGTTACGGATAGAGCTATGCAGGTATTTGGCGGAGCCGGAGTTTCATCAGACACTATGTTGTCAGTGCTATATGCACAGGCACGGTTCCTACAGATCGCTGATGGCCCAGACGAGGTTCACCGCAGATCACTTGCGCGAGCTGAGTTCGCTTCAGCACCACTGATAAGGGTTGTCTAACTATGAAGCAATACAACACGATGTTAATTGAGCAACCGACTCCTCAGATCGCGATTGCCAGGCTCAACCGGCCCGACCGGCTAAACGCCATGACATTTGAAATGTTTGACGAGTTCATAACTTTGCAAGCCGACGTTGATGCAGATAGCGATATTAGGGTTCTAATAGTTACCGGCAGTGGGCGTGGATTTTGCGCAGGCCTTGATCTAGATCAAGCCGCCCTACTGCCGGATATGACACCGATCGAGATGTTCGCCGGTCAAGAGACTTGGGCGCGCTCCATTGCGGGGTTCCGGCACATGGAAAAACCGGTGATTGCAGCGGTGAATGGTCCGGCGGCGGGTGCGGGTATGGGCCTGGCACTTGCGGCAGACATCCGAATTGCGGCGCCCACCGCGAAATTTAACGCAGCGTTTATCAGGATCGGCCTTACCGGTGGTGATGTTGGTACTTCCTGGATGCTTCCTCGCATCATTGGGTTTGGTCGTGCCTATGAATTGCTCCTGACCGGTCGATTCGTCGATGCTAATGAAGCACTGCGAATTGGAATGGTGACCGAGATAGTAGAAGGCGAAAATCTCATCGAGAGGGCACTAGAAATCGCAACTCTGATCTGCGGCAACAGCCCAATCGGGGTGCGCATGACAAAGCAAGTCTTGCAAGCAAATGTTGATGCACCTTCACTAGATGCGGCTATCGCATTAGAAAATCGGAATCAGGTGTTAAGCGCTCAAACCTCCGACATGGCTGAGGCGCTCAGTGCCTTCCGGGAAAAGCGTGCACCGAGATTTACGGGTAAGTGATTGCGGCGTTCGAGTTAGTCCGTAGTCGAGTTGGCTAGTCGGGGACAGTTACTTCAAGTGTGTCAATGACGGATGGGCGCTCAGCGTTTCGCGAGACAGCGCGACTATGCCTCACGGTGTCGATTGCAAAGACTATGAGAGCTAGCCAAATAATGCTGACGCCCAGCCAGCGAATAGGTGAGACAGCCGCCGCAAACACGGTTATTCCGAGGATGAATTGGACGCTTGGGGTTATGTATTGAATTATTCCAAGAGTAGAAAGTGGTATGCGAGTGGCTGCAGCGCCGAAGGCTAGCAGCGGAACCGCTGTAATTGGCCCGAGGAGGATTAGAAGTGTGGCGATATCGAGCCCTAAATGTGTTATGACTCCTTGGCCATCCTTGGCGAATAAGGCCATTACGAGTAGTGCTATTGGTAAAAGCAGCAATGTCTCAACTGCGAGACTCTCTAGTGCACCGGAGTTCGCCAATTTCTTCATCAGCCCGTAGATTGCAAATGAAAATGCCAAGATAAGGCTTATCCAAGGTGGGCGGCCATAAGAAACCGTCAAGATGGCAACTGAGACCGCTCCAATTGCGACCGCGATCCATTGCAAGTGGCGAAGTCGTTCACGCAGTAGCGCGACACCGATCAAAACAGAGACAAGCGGGTTGATGAAATAGCCGAGTGAGGCCTCTAGAACTTGATTAGTGGTCACCGCATACGCGTACACGCCCCAGTTAATGCTGATCGTGGCGGCGGCCACTGCTAGCAGAGCGACAGCTCTCTTTGAGCGAAGCACGCCAATCAAGGGAGACCAGTTGTTGCGTATCAGGATGAGAATAAGCACAAAACAAAGTGACCAAACAATCCGGTTGGCGACTATCTGGTAAGGGGAGACAGCATCAAGCAGCATGAAATATAAGGGGAATAAGCCCCAAACTCCGTAAGCCGAGATTCCCAAAAGTAAGCCAGCTCCGTGCTGTGATCTAGGCTCGCGTGTTGCGGTAATTTCCTCTCCTAAGTTCCACAGTTCTGCTAGTGCTGATGGCGTCTTCTATCCGGAGGCGACTAATCAGGGGCCCGATTAGCTTCTTACACTTTCCAGTTTGGCTTTCGTTTTTCGACAAATGATTGAAGCCCTTCACTTGCTTCGGGACTTGAGTACACCTTGGCGGCGATTTCATCGTTAAGTGCCCAGTAATCCGAATCCCAGGTTGAGCCAAAACTCTCAGATTTATGCATCAAAAGTTTGCTCTGATTGACCGCCTCTACCGGGTTGCGGGCAATTTCTTGAGCTAACTCAAGTGCGACACTTAAGCTTGAACCGCTTGGAGAAAGGCGATTAACTAGACCCCACTGTAAGGCCTGCGCTGCGGTAATAGGGTTACCGGTGAGTACAGCTTCCATGGCTATTCGGCGTGGGATAAGCCGTTGCAATCTCAAGATCCCACCTCCGGCCGCGAAAATCCCTCGGGTGACTTCTGGGAGCGTTACATAGGCATCCTCATCCATAACAGCAAGGTCGCACGCCAGCGCAATTTCCAAACCACCACCGAGTGCAAAGCCATTTATTGCTGCAATGGTTGGGGTTGCTGTCAATTGCTGAGTGATGCCACCGAAACCCCAGTCGGGGCGATCAGCTGAAATGATTTGCCAGTCTGCGGCCACCTCATGGAGGTCGGCGCCCCCACAGAAATTGCCTCCGCTCCCGGTAATGATTATTACCCTGATTTCAGGATCAAGGTCTGCCTCGTGGACAGCGTTACCTAAAGCCGTGGCCATGGCGCAGTTCAAAGCATTCTTTACTCGTGGACGATTTAGGCTGATTACTGCAGTCGAACCTATTCGTTCAAAAAGTACAGTTGGTGATTCCGACTGGCCTTGCACTATTTGATCACTTGTGGGTTCACCGGCGAGCCAACAGAAGCAGTAACAGTTAATGGCGGAGCGACGAGTAGAAATTCATATACTCCATCGTTCGCGCAGTCCTCAGCGAGTTCATCCATAACCCACATCTCACCAAGAATGATGCCGGCGTTGACAAGCATGATCACATGTAGTGGCTGAAAGACATCTGGAGTTTCATTAGGGAGAACCTCCGTACCCCAGGTATCTGTCGCAACGGCTGCAACTTTCAGTGGGCAAAAGTAGTTAGCGGCGGTGATTCCTAAACCGGGAGCGGGGCCGCCAGCGTAATCACCCCAGGCGCCAGCTTGTTGCCGTTGTCCGAGTTGACCTGTCCTTACTAGAATAAAGTCACCTTCTCCAACTTCTACTCCTTGCGCTTTAGCGCATCCTGAAAGATCCTCGTCAGTGACTGCGTAACTTGTTTCAAGCCAGGGCACACCTTTATACCGCGCGATGTCTAGCAGAACTCCGCGCCCGACAGCCTTATCTTTCACATTGGTGATTGAATTCTTGAGTGCGCCTCGGCTGGTAACCTTTTCGGTGCCGTGACCGTTGTACATCTGCCCATCGAAGTAGATGTGTGCGAGCGCATCCCATTGCGTTGACGACTGAAGAACTAAAAATACCGCGTCGTCTGTGTAGCGAAGACCTTGGAGAAAATCTTGTGCACCCGATTCGATGTCACCGCCGTCCCACAGCATGACGTGCGCTGGGTTGACTCGACCGTGTGCTCCGACCATGGGACCATCAGAATCAAGAGGCAGCGCAAGTGAAAAGACCTTGCCGCGCCTGACGAGGGTAGCTGCTTTAGCGCGCATCTCATCGGTTACGTAATTGAGGCTGCCGAGCTCCTCGTCAGGACCCCACTTGCCCCAGTTTCGATACTTAAGGGACATCTCCCGCACTAACTCGATATTTGGCTGAATCGTATTTGCCATCTCAACGGGCCCTTTCCGATATGTAGTGCACAACGCCCTTGGGTGCCTAGGCCTTCGAGCTCGCCTCAGCTAAAGCTAAATATAGTTCAAAGGAGCGCTGTTACATAACGAAATCCTACCTAGCTGAGCAGCGTTCAGTACGTTAAGTTGCGGTTGTACCTAATGCGGGGCCGGGTGCAAGTGGAGCACCAAAGAAGCACTGTTTTAGGTGGCTCTGACACAATGACTGTGTGAGCGTAACCGGTGGGTACCTATCAGAAATAGTCGCCAAAGGCCTTTTAGACAGTGGGTCGAAGTTCATTTTTGGGCTTCCAGGCGGTGGCAACAATTTGGATGTGGTGGGAGCCGCAGAGTCTGTTGGCTTGGAGTTCATTCTTGCGCACGGTGAGACATCTGCGGCGATAATGGCGAGTACTTACGCTGAAATATCCGGAAATCCGTGCGCGTGCTTGGTCACTCGGGGCCCGGGCGCAGCCAGTGCGGTTAATGGTTTGGCTCAGGCTGCGTTAGATCGGCAACCGCTCATACTCCTGACGGATACCGTGTCGAGCAGTGATTGGGCCCGCATCTCACACCAGCGAATCGATCAACGCGAGCTAATGCATCCAGTAGCGAAATGGAGTGCCGTTTTAGGATCGTCGAATCCCGAAAACACAATGGCTTCTGCTTTGGCCACCGCGATCCAACCGCGGCCCGGGCCAGTGCATCTTGACTTAGACCCGAGCGCGAATGGGGTCGCATTGCCACCCGAAGTTCCGCCGGAAGCTGTCGACGAGCCAGCCATGGCTGCACTCATCAAGAGATCTCGCTTCCCGCTAATTGTCGTTGGCTTAGGTGCGCTGGGGCAGACTGAAGCGATTCGCGGTCTGGTTGCTGGCTCCACCTTGCCGGTTCTTGAAACCTATAAGGCACGTGGCACTATCCCGACTAGTTCTTTGAACAATGGGGGGCTCTTCACCGGAGCGACCGCCGAAATGGGAATCTTCGAACAGGCTGACCTAATTGTGGCAATCGGAGTAGACGCGGTTGAATTAATCCCGAACAAGTGGCAGGTGAAAGCACCAGTTTTGTCATTGAATAGCTGGCCGGAAGACAGCCCCTATTGGCAACCTGAACTTCAATATGTCGGCCCGATGGAACACGCTATTTCCTTCTTGGCGCAACACTTGGTTAGCGACTGGGGGGCAGATGCGGCGTCCATTCGCAGGCAATGTTTTGAGGATGCATTAATTGAGGTGAGCACTTCGTCACTCGTTACCGACGCGCTCGCCCCCGGTGACGTCGTACTCGCAACTCGAGAAATTGCACCGGCAGGGTCTATCGCCACGGTCGACGCGGGAGCCCACATGCTGGTTGCGATGCCCCTCTGGGCGGTCGAACAGCCAAATGAAATACATATTTCATCGGGCCTTGCGACGATGGGCTACTCCTTGCCGGCCGCGGTTGCTACTGCCTTGGCGAATCCAGGTCGCCGCACTTTTTGCTTCATAGGCGATGGCGGGCTTGGGATGTGTATCGCCGAACTTGAAACTCTCGTGCGCTTGAATTTGCCGGTGACAGTAGTCGTATTCAATGACAGTTCTTTGAGTCTCATTAAGGCTAAGCAAAAGCCGGTCGGGCATGGGGGTTCGAATGCTGTTTCCTACCTTGATGTCGACTTCGCAGCAATTGCGAGAGGCTTTGGGATGTCAGGAGTTAAGGCGGCTACCTTGACTGAGCTGAAAAAAGCCCTAACAAATTCATTAGTTGGTGAAGGCCCGTACTTAGTCGATGTTGCAACGGATCCATCCTGCTATTTAGAAGTAATGCGTATCCTCCGCGGCTGATTATTGTCCTACCTAGAATGGTAAGAGTTTGAATTGACTATCGAGGGGAAAAGAAATAATGACAAGTACCGCTAATTTTGAGACCACCTCCAGGTCTCTTCTGCGCGGCTCAATAGATATGCATATTCACTCCGGGCCGGACATTTTTCCACGGTCGGTCACCTCGGTGATGGCAGCTGAGCAGGCCCGCGACGCCGGAATGCGCGCGATAGTCCTGAAGAGTCATTCGACCGACACCGCGGCGCGCGCCGAGTTGGCTCAAGAGCTAACCGGGATGTCCGTAACCGGCGGGGTGGCCTTGAATTACCCGGTTGGCGGGCTCAACCCGTACGCGGTATTGGAGTCAGCCAGGCAGGGCGGTCGCGTGGTTTGGCTACCGACATTGGGCGCCCGCCATTTTTTGGCACATGCAGGGAATGTGCCGATTCTTCAAGAGAAGTCACCCCTTGAGAGCTCAGGGCTGGTAGTCACAGACGAAGGTGGGAACCTGCTGCCTGAGGTTGAAGATATTCTCCGCCTAGTGAAGGAGTATGACCTGATTTTGTGCTCAGGCCACGTATCTCCAAGTGACGCAATTGCCACCTTTAAGCGAGCGAGCGAGCTTGGGATTAAGCGCCTGGTAGTCACTCATCCACACGCTAAGTTTGTTGGCGCCGAAGTAGAAGACATGAAGGAGTTGGCAGCCCTCGGGGCCATGAATGAAATGCATTATGCATTCGTTACTCAAGTCATCCACCCGCCTCAAACATTTGAATACATTGCCGAAGTTATTCGGGGTGTGGGAGTTCAGCACTGCTATCTCGCCACTGA
Source organism: Candidatus Nanopelagicales bacterium (assembly GCA_044336815.1). Classification (GTDB taxonomy): domain Bacteria; phylum Actinomycetota; class Actinomycetes; order S36-B12; family S36-B12. The sequence goes on from JBIIOU010000005.1 coordinate 30,716, forward strand.
TGGCGGTCAACGGGTAAATCCAGTTCCCGTTGAGGCTTTCCGATTGTTTATGGTCGGTATGCTGGAGCAAGGTTTTAGTGAGGATGAAGTTCGATATATGACCGCAGAGGCTCCGGCTAAAATTCTGCTAGGTCAATAAATTGAAAGGGAGTGAGATGTCCGTTCTTCACATCGCCATGTTTAAGTGGGGCGATCACGTAACTGAAGGTCAGGTAGATGACTTTACTGCGGCCCTAGAAGTCCTCAAGACACAAATGCCAATACTTAAGTCCTTCAGATTCGGCCGTGACCTGGGCCTGCGAGATGGTAATTACGATTACGGTGTTGTAGCAGAGTTGGCTGAGCCGAGCCAAGTTGCTGAATACTTAGACCACGAATTACACCAAGAACTAATTAAAGCCCATGTCCAGCACATGCTCAGCGAGCGCAAAGCGGTTCAGATATTGAATTTCGGGGGTTAACGGGCTTTCCGAAAACTTGAAGTGACCAAGTTATTCGTGCTTGAAAGGCGCTGAGCTTTTCAGATCTACCTCTGGGTGGGTAACTGAAAGTTTCGCGTACGACTCCACATATCTAGGTATACCGGCATCAATTGAAATTGTCGGAGCGAAACCGAGCAATTCTTGAGCTTTGGATATATCTAGCGTTCCCCTCTTTGGTATGAGTGGGTCTGCTGGAGTGTGCTCTATCTCAACCCGGGGAAAGTGCTTTTGTACTAGCTCTGCCGCCTCGATAATCATGCGCCCTTCACCGCGAGTGGCATTGAATATTTCGTTATAGGCGGCAGGATTAGCGGCCGCGAGCGTGAAGAAGTCACCAATGTCATCTATGAATGTGTAATCCTGAAATTCCCGTCCATCTCCTTGCACTTTTAGCGGGTGACCACTTAGCGCATTTTCAATAAATGCTTGTATTACTCGCCGGCTTACGCATCCTGGTCCGTATACCGATGATGGTCTTACGATCGTGTATGGCATTCCGGATATCTGCGAGTAGGCGATTACTAATTTTTCTCCGCCGAATTTTGTCGATCCGTAAATGCCTAATGGATTGCAGGGTGAATCCTCAGTAACGGTGGGCGAGGGGAAGTTTCCGTAGACCATGCTGGACGAAAGGTAGATAAATTGAACATCGCCTTGTATGCGGGAGACTTCGAGAGCGTTTGACAAAGTGTTTAAGCCATGGTCGAAAGCCAAATAAGGGTTGGCATTTGACCTACTCGAGTGTGCTACTGCCGCCAAATGAATAACGACTTCAGGTTCATGAATATGGAACGCTTCTTGGAGCGAATCAAAGTCTCGGGCGTCTTTGACCAGAATTTCGATATTCGCGGCGTCTAGAGCAGCAAGGCGATCTTGGATAAGTGCCGCGTAAAGGGACCGCTTTTCGGGGGAGTATTTCTCACTATCAAAAGCGCCAAGGCTGTTCACGTTTAGTTGGTCAACGACAAGCGGTGCGGCTCCTAATTCCGAGAGCTTTAGGGCGATTGAAGTGCCTAGAAACCCTGCTCCACCGATAAGCAGAACCCGCTTGCTAGCTAGTTGTGACCGTAAGTCTGGCGCTTCAACCGCGGTAATGTTGGGTCCAATCTTCGATAAATGAATGTCTGCCTCTGAACATATCAAGGGCAAGCGATTTGCTGGCCTTGGAGTCGCCTAGATCCACACCCGGACGCCTCTGAGGGAGCTAGGCCAGACGGGCTGCGACTGGTGCGCGGCCAGACCGATAACCTGTGCCGGTGGCTTCTTGGCCGTTGCGTTCTAGGCGCCGTCAAGCCTCTGGGTTGCTAGCTCAATGGTAGAGCTGCGGACTTTTAATCCGTAGGTTCGGGGTTCGAGCCCCCGGCGACCCACTCTCGAAACTTGCTGCAGCGCAACGGATTTCGGCTCTGCAAACGGTGGTGCTTTGGCCACGGGCATCTGGCAGCTCGCTATGAAGGGCGAAGAGGACACCGACTGCCTGTTCCGAGAGATGCCGAACTGAACTGCAGTCTTAGAGACAGGTGACGCCAACCTCGTTCGCGACCCTCTTCAGGGCGGCATCCAAGGTGGCTAGCGGATCTCCGGTAATCATGGCTACCCGGAGATATGTGGCGTCGTATGCCGAGAGTCCGTGCGCAGACGCCAGAGAAACCACAAGTTCCGGGTCTCCTTCATCCACAGTCCCGAAAGGGATCTGCATTATGTCGTGGAGCAGCACAGCGCAATCTGCATGCGAGATATCTCCCCGACGCCGCCAAGTGGTTACTGCATTCATGACCTCGAAGCGCCACAGAGTGGGCACCACGGCAACGTGATCATCGAGTAATGATCGCTTGGCGAGCACCTCGGTTGATGCACCTACAGCGAACCACTCGAGTGCCAATGACGCGTCGAGCACAAAGGTTTTCATGCTCTACCAGCCTCGATGTCTGCCTTGATGGAGGTGCCCGGGCTGAGTGCGACTCTTCGCGAATCAACCCGATCCCAGAAGGCCGACCAGTCGCGACTCGTTGACGACTCAATGATGGGTGTGAGCCGTGCAACCGGTCGGCCGTGTTTGGTGATGGTGATCTGCTCACCTTCCTCGACCCGGGCTAGCAGTTCGGAGAGATGAGTTTTGGCCTCAAATGCGCCCACAGTGGCAGTCATGAAGTCAGCATAGCGGTGAATCAACTAGTTGCCAACCAGTATTAGGTTGAGTAAGTCAACCTAATACTCGACATCTCCCTTATCTGGGGCTCATGTCACCGGCACCCACATCACTTGGACTCGTACTGCGGCGTAGGTAGAAGAACATTAAGACGGCAGCTGCGAGAAAGAGTCCCGCTGACACGACGCCGACAACAGCGTAGGAATAGGACTGAGCTTCAAGTAGGCCAGGGCCCATTGAAACCAGTGCGTCTTTTGCAACGGGATCGGAGATTCGTGCGGCCACCTCAGCTACGGCAGCTCCCCCGCGGATTTCACTCGCGATCAGTTCGGCCTCCGGGAAGGGCAAGCCATCGGCGTTGAGGATGCCGGCCATCCGATTCTGGTAAGCAGCAAAGCTCAAGGCGCCGACCAGTGCCCCCCCGAATACTCCGCCGATGTTTCCTGCGGCCTTATTGATCGATGCCGCAGCACCAGATGATTCCGCAGGTGCTCGGCTCAGGAAAGTGTTGGTGATTGGACCAACTAGGAACAGAGTGGGGACCGCGATCACCGAAAGCACCAACACGGGAACCCAGATCGGTGCATCCGGGGTAACAAACAAAGTCGCTAAGCAGGTTACGGCGCTGACTAGGAGCGCTATCAGAGCGGCCTTCGCCGGTCCGATGCGAGCACTCACCGGGCCGGAGAGCAGGCCGCCAACCACCGCAAACCCTTGCGGCACGACGAGTAATAGTGCAATGAAAACGATTGGCACGCTGTAGCGGTACTGCAAGAGCATATTGGTGTAGAAGAAGAGATCGGGCATCGACGCCACGCATAGGGCGACGACCAAGATGAGCAACCCCCGCCCGCGGCACCAGCGAAAGTCAAGTGTCGTTGTCGCACTGCGCCGCATGATGACGATCAGGGCGAATAGGGCCACAACCGCGATCGCGGCGGCGAACACTGCGAAGTCGTCACTTGTTGCCAAACTGATGATACTTAGGGAAGCACCGGCTAAGACCGCGCCGGCCAAAAGTGGCGTCACCATCTCCCCGCCCGCTCTCGTCGTGCTCTTGGGCACGTAACGCAACATTGCCACCAGCGTGATGAGTCCCAGGACAACCCAAAAGATCAACACCGCCCGCCAACCCGCCGTTTCCACAATTAGGGCAGTCACGGGCGGGGCCAGCATGAAGACGGCGGGGGTGGCCGCTGCGTAGAAGCCAAATACCCGAGCCCGCTTACCCGGATCCGTCACCGTTGTATTGATCAACGAGAGGGCAACGATCGCGATGGTAACTATGCCGACACCATCAAGAATTCGGCCGATGACGACCCAGATCAAGTTCGGTGCCAGACCTACGATCACTGCACCGATTATGAAAAGCGTAATCCCGATGGCAAGCATCCGGCGTGGACCCCAGCGATCAGAAAGCGCCCCCGCGACGAACACCACGAGCAGCCCCGCGGCCGACGGGGTGAATTCCAAGGAGTTGGCACTGTCCCTCGAGAAGCCGAGGTCCTGTTGCATTGACAAGAGGATGTAAGAAAAACCGGAAATCCGCACCTTCAGCAAGATCAAGCAAAGAAAAGCGGTAACCACTGCGCCGCTCGTCGCGCGACCCACCGCACCTCCCGCTACCATCCGCCCAACGCTATCGAACATTACGTTTGTCCATATGCGTAACTGAGTTTGTGGTCGAAATCAATTTCCCCGACGGCACCGGATCGAGGATGCCGACATCAGGCGACCACCCAGGCCGACTTCGAGCGCATGGCCGGCACACGGTCGGTGACGACCTCGACCGGGACGTGATGACCCACCAGTGTCGTGTCTCGGGACATACTTAAAGCTTGTCTCAAGTCATGCATATATTTTTTGGGTTTGATTTTGTAGCTTTTGGTTTAGTACTCGGAGGCACCGGTCTTGCGTTGGAAGTGCTTGGCGAGCGGCAGCAATATGAGCATGACCACGAGCGTGCCTGCAATGCCAATGAACGTGGCCTCAACTCGCTCAATGGCGACCTTGGTCACCGTTGAGCCAGCGCTATTGTAAAGCACGATCGCTGGAGTAATGAACGTGGCATACCACCAGTAGGGCTTGCCTATCATCATGACGGCCATGGCCACAACGAGGCAGACCGTGCCCAACACGTAGAGGATCGGGCCATTGGTTACGAACACACCCACGATGATCGCGATCATAAAACCGATGACGGTGCCGATCGCGCGCCCTCCGGCCTTCTTGAAGCCATCGCCGAGATAGGGCTGGTAGACCACGACGATTGTCAGGATGATCCAGCCCCCTCCATGACCAAGATTGAAATCAACGACGAACCACGTTGCAACACCGACCATGATCGCCAGAACCGAACTGAACCAAATGACTCGGGCGGGATCAATGGCAGCGAGTTTCGGTGGATGAATCCATTTCTTGGCGAGAAAGACGATCAAAGTCACCCACAACGTCGTCGCCAGCATGACCATTCCAGCGATGATCGCCGACGGCAGGGGTCCAGCGAATTTTGGCGGGCTGGCCACTATGAAGCCCAGCGCGATTACCGTCATGATCAATGCATTGTGCAAGCCCGCCATCGCACCGTATCCGCGCAGGAATGCCGCGACTGCTAGCACGACGGCCGCCGCAAGTGCGTAAGGTGCTGACCAGACCGTGAATGCTGTCAGGATCGAAAACGGCACCGAAATAACTAGCCCGGCATGCCAGCCCCGACCCATGGTGCATGCGAGGAAGGTCGCCAACCCACCGAGCATGGCCACGTTGACCGCGCTCGTCCAACCCAGCGCCCCCATCACCAATGCAGGGGAGAAGCCTGCGATCACCATAAGTAGGACCGAGGTGACTATGGATTTAGTTTTGGCGAACTCCGGAGAGGTCATTAAGCAAGGAGAGCAGGTTCGGTGTCGAAAGTATCCCTGCCGCGCCGCGTAGGCCAACCTTTTCGTCGGGATTCGAGCCCACGGCGACCCACTCGCGAAACCTGTTGCAGTGCAAGAGATTTCGGCGCTGCAAAG
>JBIIOU010000067.1:0-10224 GCA_044336815.1 Candidatus Nanopelagicales bacterium
TGCACCAACCGCTGCGAAGTCGCGCATTGATTGATCGAGTTCAAGTTTGGCCCGCAGCCCTTCGAAGAGTGAAAGTTTGGACTGCAGCATTGGCTGCATTTCTGCCATTGCGGTGGCGGTCGAGGCGCTCGCGCTATCAAAAGCCCTGCTAGCCGCATCGGCTGCTTGCTTGATGCGGGCGGTGCTGGCCCCGGAGCGAGCAAGGGTTCTGGTGGCCCGGGTTTTGGCTTCTAGCTGCGAAAGGGTTAGGTCGGCTTTGGCCACTTGGGCTTGGGCGCGCTGCAGTTGCACGGGGGTCAGTCTGCCTCCGTACTGGCTCAAGAAGGCGGTGAGGCGTTGGTGGGAAGCGGGACGAAAGCGGGTTACCGCCTGGTAGGCGGCATCGGCTGAGGCCACCCCGGCCGCGCTAGTTCCCGCCCTGTCGGCTACCGCTGAAATCGCCGCAAGGGAGGTACCGGGTGCTGCCATAGCCGGCTGGATCCCGGTCAGCACCAGGGCTCCGAGGAGGGTTGCTAAGGCAAATTTAATGGGCTTCATGCCTCTCGGACGCTGGGCGAACAGAGATCGTTCCCGGGAATAACCAGTCTAGGCCGCTGGTTATCAACTATGAGCCTACCCGACTCAAAGTATCTTAGTCAGAATTTGCATATTATGCGATAAGGGTGGACACTAGGACCAGACCCCCGGATAAACCGGTAGCAACTACAAAGGAGTACGAACATCATGGCCCGAGCAGTAGGTATTGACCTTGGTACGACCAACTCGGTCGTATCGGTCCTCGAAGGCGGCGAACCCGTCGTTATTGCAAATGCGGAAGGCTCCCGGACGACCCCGTCTGTCGTGGCCTTTGCAAAGAACGGTGAAGTACTGGTCGGCGAGGTTGCCAAGCGCCAGGCTGTCACCAATATTGACCGCACGGTGCGCTCGGTCAAGCGCCATATGGGCACCAATTGGACCGTCGACATCGACGGCAAGAACTACACACCCCAGGAGATCAGCGCCCGCACCTTGATGAAACTCAAGCGTGATGCGGAGGCTTATCTTGGCGAGAACGTGACCGACGCGGTGATCACCGTGCCGGCCTACTTCTCTGACGCCGAGCGCCAAGCCACTAAAGAAGCTGGCGAGATCGCCGGCCTCAATGTGCTACGCATCATCAATGAGCCCACCGCCGCTGCACTTGCGTATGGCTTAGATAAGGGTGATCAGGAACAGACCATTTTGGTCTTCGACCTCGGCGGCGGCACCTTTGACGTCTCACTCCTTGAGATCGGCGACGGTGTTGTCGAGGTTAAAGCAACAAGTGGAGATAACCATCTCGGCGGCGACGATTGGGACAACAAAGTTGTCGACTGGATGGTCACCGAATTCAAGAACGCACACGGAGTCGATCTTTCGAAAGACAAGATGGCGATGCAGCGTCTGCGTGAGGCAGCAGAGAAAGCCAAAATTGAGCTATCGAGTTCAATGCAAACCTCAATCAACCTTCCCTACATCACGGCCAGTGCCGACGGCCCGCTTCACTTAGACGAAACATTAAGTCGCGCGCAGTTCGAAGCCATGACTCAAGATCTACTCGATCGCACGAAGGCACCTTTCCAGGCGGTCTTAAAGGATGCGGGTATCGCGCTCGACAAGATCGATCAGGTTGTGCTCGTTGGCGGTTCAACTCGAATGCCAGCGGTTACCGAACTAGTCAAGAATGTAGCGGGCAAGGAGCCCAACAAGGGAGTAAACCCTGACGAGGTTGTCGCTGTTGGAGCTGCCCTGCAGGCCGGTGTGCTCAAGGGTGAGGTCAAGGACGTCCTACTGCTCGATGTGACCCCGCTTTCGCTGGGTATCGAGACCAAGGGCGGCGTGATGACCAAACTCATCGAGCGCAACACCACCATCCCTACCAAGAGATCCGAAACCTTCACCACGGCGGACGACAATCAGCCTTCGGTGTTGATTCAGGTCTATCAGGGTGAGCGTGAAATGGCCGCTTACAACAAGCGTCTTGGCACCTTTGAGCTGACTGGCTTACCACCGGCACCGCGTGGTATCCCGCAGGTCGAGGTCACCTTCGACATCGACGCCAACGGCATCGTCCACGTGTCAGCTAAAGACATGGCGACAGGTAAAGAGCAGTCCATGACGATTTCGGGCGGCTCGGCTCTAAGCAAGGATGAAATCGATCGCATGATGCGTGAGGCCGAGCAGCACGCTGATGAAGACAAGCAGCGACGCGATGAGGTCGAGGTTAGAAACACAGCCGAAGGGCTCGTTTATCAAACCGAGAAGTTCCTTGCCGATAACGCTGACAAATTGCCGGCCGACGCCAAGGCAAATGTCGATGGCCCACTTGATGAACTCAAGAAAGCCATTGATGCTAATGACATCCCAGGCATGCGGGCGGCAACCGACAAGGTTGCCCAAGCCAGCCAGACCTTAGGCGCGGCAATGTATGCGGGCGCGCAGGAGGCCGGCGGATTCGAAGGTGCAGCCGATGCGGATGCAGAGCCCGATATGGCCGAGGACGATGTCGTAGATGCCGAAATTATTGACGAGGAAGAATCCAAGTGAGTTCTGAATATCAAAATGAGAACGAGGAGCACGGTGTTCGGGTAACCGACAAACGTCGTATTGATCCCGACACCTACATCTTGCGCGATCTTGATGCGCAACCGGAGTCAGGGGAGGTGCGCCAGCCCGATGAGGCTGGCGCACCCGCCACCGCCGAAGAAAATAAGTTGGCTGAACTGACAAATGATCTTCAGCGGGTGCAGGCGGAGTACACAAATTACCGGCGCCGTGTCGATCGCGATCGCGAACTGGTCAAAGAGAATGCGATCGGCTCGGTTATTGCAGCATTGCTTCCGGTAATTGATGACATTGATAGAGCGCGGGAGCATGGTGAGCTAGAGGGGGCTTTCCGTAGTGTCGGTGAATCCCTAGAGGGTACATTGGCGAAATTAGGCTTAGAGAAATTCGGGGTGGCAAACGAGCCATTCGATCCGAACCTGCATGAGGCACTTTCCACCGAATCCCGAGAAGACATTACGGAGCCAACGGTGACAGCCCTGTATCAACCGGGGTATCGCTATGCGGGGCGTGTACTGCGTCCGGCCCGGGTTGCGGTTGCCGGGACTGACTAACCGTGAACAAAGACTGGCTCGAGAAGGATTTCTACGCGATTCTCGGCGTCAGCAAGGATTCAGCACCGGATGAGATCAAAAAGAAATACCGCAAGCTCGCACGCGAGTTGCACCCGGATAAGAATCCAGGCGACGCGAAAGCCGAGGAGCGCTTCAAACAAGTCTCCGAGGCTTATGACGTGTTGTCCGATGAGGCAAAGCACAAGGAGTACGACGAGGCTCGATCGCTCTTCGCTAACGGCGGTTACCGCTCGGGTGGTTTCGGTGGTCGCCAAGGTGCTGGCGCCCAGTACAACACCAACATGGAAGACCTATTTGGCGACAGCAATAGTGGTTTCGGTGAATTTCTCGGAGGGATTTTCAACCGTGGCCGTACCGGTAGATCACCGCAACCGCGTCGAGGTGGTGATCTCGAGAGTGAACTGACACTTTCATTTGACGATGCACTTGATGGCGTAACGGTGCCACTGCGTTTGAGCACTGAAGCCGCTTGCAAAACGTGCCACGGCACCGGAGCTAAGCCTGGCACGGTGCCGCGCGTGTGCCCTGCCTGTGAAGGTGCTGGCCAAACGGCACGCAATGCCGGTGGTTTCGCTTTTGCGGAGCCTTGCACCGTATGCCGTGGACGCGGGGTCTTCATTGACGAACCATGCTCGGTTTGCCGCGGGTCCGGCCGTGGCTTGAGCACTCGCACCGTGCAAGCTCGGATCCCTGCGGGTGTGAAAGATGGTTCCCGCATCCGGCTTAAGGGCAAGGGCGCACCCGGTGAGCGGGGTGGCCCGCACGGTGACCTATTTGTGGTTGTCCATATAACAGGACACCCGATATTTGTGCGCAAAGGCGACAACATCACTTTGACCGTGCCGGTGACATTTGTCGAGGCCGCACTCGGAGGCCAAATCTCGGTACCGGTGCCACGCGGTGGATCCGTGACACTTCGGGTGCCTGCCGGTACCACTACCGGGCGTACCTTCCGAGTGCGCGATAAAGGTATTTTGCGCAAAGACGGCACCCATGGTGATGTCTTGGTCATGGTTGAAGTTGCTGTCCCGCAGCAATTAAGCGAAGAGGCCACACAGGCACTACGTATCTATGCCGAGAATTCGTCCGATCATGATCCACGCCAGGACCTATATACGTTGGCCGGGCTGGAGGATAAGCAATGAGCGTGCCTAGCCGAGGATACCGAGTTTCTGATGATTCACCGGTTTACATCATTTCGGTGGCTGCACAGTTAACCGGTTTGCACCCGCAAACTCTTAGGCAGTACGACCGTTTGGGGCTGGTCTCACCGACTCGCATAGGTGGGCGAAATCGGTTGTACTCGGCGAATGACATCGCGCGTTTACACGAGATCACCGAGTTGTCGGCGGGTGGGTTGACACTAGAGGGCATCCGCCGCGTACTTGAACTGCAGTTAGAAGTCGAGAGGTTACGTAGCAGATTGCAGGAGTTCCATCGAGAGAAATCATCGACAGCTTTAGTAGTCTGGCGACCAGCGAGGAAGTAATTTTCATGGATATTGCACTGACAACGAAGAGTCAAGACGCACTTGGCGCTGCCGTACGCATAGCGGCCGCGGGCGGCAACGCGCAGGTGGAGCCACTGCACCTACTTGATTCATTGTTACAACAAGGTGACGGTATTGCCGGCGCACTGCTCCAAAGTGTTGGGGCGAACCCCGCTTCTTTAGCCAAGGAGATAAGAAGTGCCCTTGAGGCCCTGCCTTCAGCGAGTGGCTCATCAGTTTCGGCGCCGCAACTAAGTAGTGCCTCTTTCAAGGTACTCAGCGCTGCACAACAACTTACTAAAGAGCGCGGCGATGAATTTGTAAGCACCGAGCACCTACTTATTGGCCTGGCCAAAGATGGTGGCATCGGAGTCAGTGATCGGTTGCTCGCCGCCGGTGCCACCCCGGTCGCACTGTTAGAAGCACTGCAACAAGTTAGGGGGTCGGCCCGCGTGACTACACAAGATCCGGAGCAAACATTCCAGGCGCTAGCGAAGTTTGGTGTTGATCTCACCGCGCTGGCGCGCGAGGGCAAAATCGACCCGGTAATCGGTCGTGATGAGGAAGTCCGCCGGACCATTCAAGTGCTTTCGCGGAGAACCAAAAACAATCCGGTCCTCATCGGTGAACCAGGTGTTGGCAAGACAGCAGTGGTCGAGGGCTTGGCGCGGCGCATAGTTGAGGGCGATGTCCCGACATCACTAATGGGTAAGTCTTTGATCGCACTTGATCTGGCTGCGATGGTCGCTGGGGCGAAGTATCGCGGTGAGTTCGAGGAGCGACTAAAGGCTGTGCTCGACGAAATTAAAGGCAGTGACGGCCAGATAATCACTTTCATCGACGAATTGCACACCGTGGTGGGCGCTGGTGCTGGCGGGGAAGGCGCGATGGATGCGGGCAACATGCTCAAGCCCATGCTGGCCCGAGGTGAGCTGCGCATGATCGGTGCAACGACCCTTGATGAATACCGCAAGTACATCGAAAAGGATGCAGCACTTGAGCGGCGGTTCCAACAAGTATTCGTCAGCCAACCTTCGGTTGAAGACACCATTGCAATTTTGCGGGGTATTAAGGAGAAGTACGAGGCGCATCACAAGGTCGTAATCTCCGATGGCGCCCTCGTGGCCGCAGCCACCCTCTCTGATCGTTACATCACGTCTCGTTTTTTGCCGGATAAGGCAATTGACTTAATGGATGAATCCGCGTCTCGACTTCGCATGGAAATTGATTCATCGCCGGTTGAGATTGATGTGCTGCAGCGCCAAGTCGACCGCCTACGTATGGAGGAGTTGGCTGTTGCCAAAGAGACCGACGACCAATCCAAGGAGCGACTTCAAAAAATCCGGGCCGAGATCGCGGATAAGGATGAAGAACTGCGCGGCCTGCGCGTGCGTTGGGATGCTGAGAAGCAGGGCTTGGATCGCATCGGCGAGATCAAAGTATTGATTGATGACCTACGTGCGGTAGCCGAAAAGTCGCAGCGTGAAGGGAACTTCGAGCAAGCATCTCGAATTCTCTATGCCGAGATACCCACCTTCGAAGAGGAGTTAGCTCGCGTTACTACTGATACAAATGCGCGTGACTCCGCGATGGTCAAAGAGGAAGTCACGGCGGACGACATCGCCGAGGTAGTTTCGGCCTGGACCGGGATCCCAGCGGGTCGACTCCTTGAAGGCGAGACTCAAAAACTCCTCCAGATGGAAGATCAGCTGGCTAAACGAGTTGTCGGGCAAGGCGAAGCGGTGCGTGAGGTCTCGGACGCCGTCCGTCGAGCCCGCTCCGGCATCGCGGACCCGAATCGCCCCACCGGATCGTTCCTGTTCCTCGGCCCGACCGGTGTCGGTAAAACTGAGTTAGCGAAAGCTGTTGCCGAGTTTCTTTTTGACGACGAGCGCGCGATGGTGCGAATTGATATGAGCGAATACTCCGAGAAACATTCGGTTTCACGCCTAGTCGGCGCACCTCCCGGATATGTCGGGTATGAAGAGGGCGGCCAGTTGACCGAGGCGGTTAGGCGGCGCCCGTATTCAGTGATCCTGCTCGACGAAGTCGAGAAAGCTCACCCAGAGGTGTTCGATATTTTACTGCAGGTGCTAGACGACGGCCGCCTTACTGACGGCCAAGGCCGTACTGTTGACTTCCGCAACGTCATCTTGATCCTTACCTCGAACATAGGATCACAATTCTTGGTTGATACCGATCTGCCATTCGATGAGCGCAAGGCCTTGGTCATGGGTGTCGTGCAGCAGAAGTTCCGGCCGGAGTTTTTGAATCGACTCGATGCCATGTTGATGTTCGAACCACTTGATCGCGCCGAACTCTTAAAGGTCACCGACATTCAAATTGCGCAACTGCAGCATCGGCTGCAGGATCGCCGCATCATCCTTGAGGTAACCGATGCGGCAAAAGCTTGGTTGGTTGAGCAGGGCTTCGATGCGGTTTACGGAGCACGCCCACTGCGCCGGTTGGTGCAAACGGCTATCGGTGACAAGTTGGCCAAGGGGATCTTGTCGGGCCAGGTGCGTGATGGCGACAAGGTGGTAATCGGCGCTTCGGATGATGGTGAACTAACTTTGAAAACTTCCTGAGCGCGATAACCGGCCGGTTGCGCCTAGCTAAGACCGGCGCGTAGTCGATCGAGGGCCTCATTTAGAACTTCGGTGCGCTTGCAGAAAGCCCAGCGTACATAAGGCCGGCCGACTTCGGGGTCATCACAAAACGCACCGTGCGGGATGGCAACAACTCCAGCCTTATGCGGCAGGTCGCGGCAGAAAGCCAACCCATCGGTATAGCCAAGTGGGCGCACATCGGTGGTTGCAAAGTAAGTGCCTTGGGGGCGGATGACGCCAAAACCTAGTTCCTCCAGCCCACCACAAAGTAGGTCGCGCTTAAGAGCTAAATCGGTACGAAGTTCGCGGTAGTACTGGTCAGGTAAGCCCAAGCCGTGTGCCATCGCGTATTGGAACGGGCCGCCCGACACGAATGATAAATGCTGCCGCGCGGTGCGTACCGCGGCGATCAGATCGCGTGGGCCTGATGCCCAACCCACTTTCCATCCGGTGAAGGAAAATGACTTACCACCGGAACCAATAGTGATGGTGCGCTCGAACATACCGGGAAGAGTGGAAATGGGTATGTGCTCATGCTCGTCGAACCAAAGGTGTTCGTAAGCCTCATCCGATAACACCAAAATGTCATTTTCAATAGCGATAGTTGCAACCGCCTTCAACTCCTCGCGAGTGAAGATAACTCCGGTTGGATTGTGTGGGGAGTTTAGGATTATCATTCGGGTCTTAGGAGTAATAGCGGCACGCAGGGCATCGATATTTGGTCTTAGCTCCGGCCCGGTCATTGGCACCGCAACTCGCTTGCCGCTCGCTATCGCGATGTCGGCTGCGTAAATATCGAACCAAGGCTCGAACATAACAACTTCGTCACCGGCATCAACCAGGGCGATCAATGTTGCTGCGATTGCCTCGGAAGCTCCTGTGGTTACAACCACATCAGTCTGCGGATCCAGTGAAATCCCATAGAAACGATCTTGATGCGAAGCAATAGCCTGCCGCAATTCCAGAATGCCAGTGCCCGGTGGGTACTGGTTACCTCGACCATCGCCTATCGCGGCGATTGCGACCTCTTTAATCTCGGCCGGCCCGTCGGTATCGGGAAACCCCTGACCTAAGTTCACCGCCCCAACTTCGAGGGCCAAACGTGACATCTCGGCAAATACCGATTCAGCATGGGGGCGAAGCCGAGGGACTAATGGCGGAGTTCTTCGCGACATGGGTAGAACGCTAGCGGGTCACCTTGATTACCCTTGGGGCCGATGCTGCCGAACCGAGTGCATTGGTTGCCAACACGGCGCAGGCATAGTAGGTGGGCCGCAGTTTCTTCAAAATGGCCCATCCACGATCAACGGGTGTGGTTTTTACTGGTCCGCCGGCAAGTGGTGAGCAGGTCAGGTAGATATCACTGATCGGCGCGTCATTGGCCGCGGACCGTTTAACAGTGACTTCGATGGTGCGTGCCGAGCTGGTCAAAACTTTACGGATCATACCGGGTGTCGGCACGCCAAGCGGCGTGCCACTTACCGCTACCGAGTTTGGTGAGATACCGAGTGGATTGGAAGTTGTGCCGGTGACCGCGTAGGCGGCGCCGTTGGTCAAGTCACTAATGGTGCAGAACGGCAACTGCATATCAACACGAGGTGTGCCGGTGCAAGTGAAACCCTGACCGGTGGCAGGGTCAGTTGCAGTTGCTGTATAGGCGGTGACGATCGAACCGTCGTCAGTAGCATTGAAGTTGACCCGTAATGCCGTGTTGAGCACGGTCACCTCAAGGGTGGGCGCCGTCACAGGGGCTAAACTCACTAAAGCATTATTTGCGATGAGAAAATCGGCCATAGCTGAAACTCTGGTGTAGACGCCGGGTAACGAGGTTGCGCAGTTCTCACCCCAGCTGACGATGCCTATCAACCGCATGGCGCTGCCCTCACCACTAATCAAAGGCCCGCCGGAGTCACCTTGGCAACTGTCAATTATTTTTCTGTTGCTTGCTACTCCCACCGCGCAAAGCATGGTGTCTGGTGACGCATCACCGCTCTGGAAGCCATCGAAGGTGACTCCATTGACGCTAAATTGCGATCCGCCACCACAACTTGCATCCGGGAAAACGATCAGCCGGCCAATCTTGAAGGTGTCGGGGAAGCTCTCCCCTTTGGTTAAAAGATTTCCCCACCCGGCTACTTTCGCCACCGCGCCGACTGCCGTAAGAGACTGCGCATCGGTCGGGCGCATCGGCAAAATTGTTGGCACATCAGTTACTGGCGCAGTGAGTGTTAAAACGGCAATGTCAAAAGTTGTTGTCTCAGGGTCATAGTTTGGGTGCACAGTTATTGCCTGCACGCCAACGGTACGTACATTGGACGACTTAAGGTTTCGTGCCAAGGCAATGAGGATGTCCTCGGGGGCTGTCAGGGACTCGGTCGTGTCATCGAATACACAGTGTGCTGCGGTGACAACGGTGGTGGGAGTCGTTAAGGCGCCACCACAAAACTGGGCCTGGAAGGCCCCTTCGTCCTCGAAGTCATATGCGTTAAGGAGGGCGACGAGGAAGGGGAGGTCACCGGGGGCGGAGTCGTCACCATTGACGATGCGGGGAGTACCTGATTCGTGGGGGGCGGCAATTGCCGCACTAACGGTGCCGGTAGCAAGGCCTATTGCCAATAAAGTCGCGATGCCGCGCGTGAGGCTTCGTCGCAGCCGGTCACCCATGCGCCTACGGTACGTTGCCAACTCATGAGGTCGTTGCTGGACTCTGATCTCGAGTTTCTTGGACGAAGGAGTGAGATGGCCGTAGCGCTGGTGACCGGCCCGACCGCCGGTATCGGGCGGGCCTTCGCGGTGGCCTTGGCTCGAGCCGGGTTTGACCTTGTGCTGGTGGCCCGGGATGAACCCCGGTTAAACCAACTTGCCGAGTGGCTGGCAGCTGAATTTGGGGTGCATGCCGAGGTCCTGGTTGCTGATCTCGGCGATGGTGCCCAATTGGCAAAAGTGGAGGAGCGGCTGGTCCGGGCGG
>JBIIOU010000252.1:0-2560 GCA_044336815.1 Candidatus Nanopelagicales bacterium
CGCTCGCTTCGGCAGGCTTGTGAGAGTGGTTGGGTACGGGCTCGGCGAACCCTCTTGGCCGCAGACTTCGTCTCATTGCTCGCCGCGGTAGTCCTTTACTTACTCTCGGTGGGCGGTGTTCGCGGGTTCGCGTTCGTCCTTGGGCTAACCACGCTAATTGATATCATCGTGGCTTTCTGGTTCGCGCACCCACTGGTAGTCCTTATCGGGCGCACCGGGTGGATGCAGAAGGGTTCGCGCTGGACTGGGCTGGACGCCGATCGGGTTGGCGGGCACGCTCTCTCTGGCGAAGTAGTAAGTAAATCTCGCAGGCGGCAAAACACCGACCAAGAGACAGTGGAGGTGCCAAGCCCATGAGCGGTCGTATCGGGATTGCCCAACGACTCTATAAGGGTCAGGTCTCTTTCAATTTTGTTGGCAGGAGGCGGACTTGGTACGTCATTTCAGCCATCATTCTTTTGGTCTCTGTCGGGGCGCTACTCTTTCGCGGCCTAAATCTTGGTATTGAGTTTCGGGGCGGTGCTGATTTTGCCATTCCAAACGCAACTTGCAGTATTGAGCAAGCCCGAGCGGTTGCTGAGTCAAAGACCGGATCACAGGCGATCGTGACATCTGCGGTAAATGGCACGATAAGAGTGCAAACCGAGTCGTTGACACCTGATGAAAGTTCAGTGCTGGCGGGCGAGCTGGCCAATACCTGTGGGGTACCTAAAGGCGAAATCAAGGTTCAGGTGGTTGGCCCGACTTGGGGCTCGGAGATCTCGAAGAAGGCCCTCCAGGCCTTAGTGGTCTTCTTATTACTGGTTTCGATATTCCTATCGATATATTTTGAATGGCGGATGGCCATCGCGGCCCTCGTCGCCCTGGCACATGATCTGGTCATCACCATTGGTATCTATGCACTCACCGGGCTCGAGGTGACCCCGGCGACAGTCATTGGTTTATTGACTATTCTTGGGTTCTCGCTATATGACACCGTTGTTGTTTTTGACAAAGTCAAAGAGAACACCAGAAATATCTCCGGTCAATCCGTTATGACATACAGCGAAGCGGCGAACTTAGCCTTAAATCAGACTTTGGTGCGAAGTATCAATACGTCAATCGTCGCACTATTGCCAGTTCTTGCGATCATCATTATCGGGGCGGGTCTACTAGGTGCAGGCACCTTGCTTGATCTGGCAGTCGCCCTTGCGGTTGGTATGGCTGCCGGAACCTATTCGTCGATCTTCATCGCGACACCGTTCCTTGCTCAACTGAAGGAACATCAACCGGAGATGCGCTCACTCAGCACCCGAGTTAACGCCAGGCGTGCGCAGGCAGGCAAGAACCGTACCGGTGAGGCCGAAGGTGAAAATGTCGTTGGTGCCGGTGAGGTAACCACACTCCTTGATGGCGCGCCACGCCAGCAACCGAAACGAGTTAGCCGCTCACGACGATCCAAATCTTGATTCTCAGTAGAGGGTTGACCAGATGTCGCTATTAGAGCCAGCTGTTGAAGGGGCACTGCGCAACCAAGTCCGAGTCATTGATGACTGGCCGCAGGCTGGAGTGTCATTTCAGGATTTAACCGGTTTGATGGCTGATCCGGAGACCTTTGCCTTAGTGGTAGCGGAAATGGCGAAAATCCTCGGCTCGGAAACAATCGATGATGTCGCCGGTATCGAGGCCCGTGGCTTCCCATATGGAGCTGCACTAGCGCATTCTTGCAATGCCGGGTTCGTCACCCTCCGAAAGCCGGGCAAGTTACCTGGCCCGGTCTACTCGGTTGATTACGATTTGGAATACGGGTCCACCTCCCTGCAATTGCACACCCACGCGCTCGGCCACGGGCGTCGAGTCGTCCTTGTCGATGATGTGCTGGCTACCGGTGGCACTGCAGCAGCCGGAGTCGACCTAATTCGGCGCACCGGTGCTGAAGTTGTCGCCGTCATATTGGTCATGGAGATCCCGGTCCTTGGGGGTCGCGGCAGACTCGAAGCGCTCGGGGTCAACGTGCACGCGCTGCTTACCGCCTAACACCCGTAGACTGGCGTCGCGTACAAATCGAAGTGTTTATGTATTAGTCCTGCTATTGGGAGCGCCTGTGGCCAAGGAAGCACCGCTGACCACGGAGCTGGCCTCGCCGCCGGCTTCGGTCGCAGTTGTGTCTGCCGGCTTTCGATCCAGGGTCGCCCGGTTGGCTGGGATACAGCGCCGTGCGCACCCAGAACTTGAGCCGCTATTTCGAACACTGCGCCAGTACCACCCGAAATCTGATGTCCGCATGGTGGAGCGTGCATATGAGATGGCTGAGTATTTGCACCGAGATCAGACCCGCATGTCGGGGGAGTTGTACATCACCCATCCCTTGGCGGTCGCGACGATTCTTGCAGATCTAGGTATGACCGCACCGACCCTTGCAGCGGCGCTGTTGCACGACACGGTGGAGGATACTGGTTACTCGTTAGACGCTTTGCGCGAGGATTTTGGCGACGAGATCGCCCAATTGGTTGATGGCGTTACCAAGTTGGATCGAGTTAAGTACGGCGAGTCATCTGCCTCTGAGACGGTTCGCAAAATG